>NZ_JAIUIN010000042.1:0-23417 GCF_020165665.1 Mesorhizobium sp. BH1-1-4 | reverse complement strand
GTGGTGGTCGCGGCGGCCCAGGCGACTTCTTTCGCGCCGGGCGCATGCTGGCCGACGGCGACCTCAAGCTGATCACCCTGTCGCTGCTGGCCGAGGCGCCGCGCCATGGCTACGACATCATCAAGGCGCTGGAAGAGCGCACCAGCGGCATCTACAGCCCGAGCCCAGGCGTGGTCTACCCGACGCTGACCTTCCTGGAAGAGGCCGGCTATGCCGTTTCGTCGAGCGAAGGCAACAAGAAGGTGTTTTCGATCACCGAGGCGGGCCAGGCGCATCTGGCCGACAACCGAGACATGATCGACGGCGTGCTCGAACACCTCGAACGCTTCGGCCGCAAGATGGCCAAGGCGCGCGACTGGTTCGGCTGGAACGATGATGGCGAGGACCGTCGCGGCGGCCGGGGCGGGCGTGGCGAGCGTTCGGAAACGCGTGACGAATTCCGCGCCGTCCGCCACCGGTTGCGCGCGGCGCTCGGCGACATGGTCGATGCCCCGGCCGAAAAGCAGGCCGAGGCGATCGCTATTCTCGAAGCTGCCGCCGAAGCGCTGGAAGCGCTGACACATCGCTGAGACCCGGCAAGAGCGGGGTTCCTCGCCCCACTTTGCGCCAGGGGAGGTCAAGCATGTTTGATCGGCGTGAGGCTTGATTGCCAAGGTGGTTCCCCCAATCCGTCGCTGCTTTGCAGCGCCACCTTTTCCCCCCCGGAGGGAAAGGAAGGGAGCCTTACTGGATAAGCGTCGATCACAAAAAAACCTGGCGCCTTCCTCTCCCCCGTCGATCGGGGGAGAGGTGGCTCGGCGTAGCCGAGACGGAGTGGGGGTCGATCAGCTCAGCACGCGCCAGGCTGCCGCGCGCGGCAAAAAAAGCCCGGGGAGACCCGGGCTTTTCCCGTCAGGCCATGCCGGCATCATTCCTTGCCGACATATTCGCTGATCAGCTTTTCGTTGCGCGCCTTTTCGATCTTGGCGGTGGTTCGGCCGAGATGCGTTCGTCGGTACGATATTTGACCAGGTTCACCAGGCTGCCGGTGAGCAGCAGGATGCCCATGCCCCAGTAGCCCTTGGTCGACAGGTCGACCGGCGCCAGCCACAGCGACAGGCCGAGCATGAAATAGGCGGCGCCAACCGAGATGGTGTTGAACATGATGTAGGTCTGATTGCTGTTCATTGTCGTGTTCCCTCGATTGGATCGAAGCTGGATTTGATAAGGTTGTGGTCAGGTCCAAAAATCTTCAGTTGATGGTCTTCAGGCGTTCCAGCACGTCCCTGGCGCGCACCTTCACCGCCGGGCCGTGTCCGGCGTCGGCAAGGCGGTCGCGGATCGCATCGTGACGCAGCTCGCCGTCGATCTCGTCGAGAATGCCGGCCTCCTCGAACGGGTCGCTGGCGCCCTTGATGCGGGCCAGAAGCTCCTCGGCGTCGTTGAGGCTCGCCGAGTGGCCGATCGACCTGACGAGACGGGACTGCGCCATGCGCTCGGCATCGATGGCGCGGGCCGAGATCATGCCCTGGTTAAGGTCGATAATGCGGCGGTGCGCCCGCTCCACCGAAACGCGCATCCGCAGGGTTTTCTCGCCGAGGCTTTGCACCGTGGCGCGGCGAACCTCGCGCTCATTTTCGAGTTCGGCGATGGCCGCCGACCCGCTTTCGGCAAGTCCGCCATTGCCGGCGGCCAGCGCGCTGATGGTGCGGGTTTCGAGATCGGCGTGGCGGCGGTCGAGCTGGTCGAGACCGGCCTGCTCGGCACGCTGGCGCACGATTAGCGAAGCAAGTGTCTGCTTGGCGGCGGCAAGTCCCGCCTCGGCGTCGCGGATACGCTGGGCCAGAAGGTCGATGGCGAAGCGATCCTTGAGGCCGTCCTCGGCCCGTGCGCTGGCGCCGTCGAGCAATGTCCTGATCAGGCTAAGCATGCTTTTTCTCCCTTCGAATTCCCGTGAACGATGTTCACGAAGCCAACATATCAGTAAATGAACATTGTTCAAGGATTTTTTGAACGCTGTTCACGATATCCTGGATATGGTAGACGAAGGGCGTCGGGGTCGGAGCGGCAGGCCATTCGCAAGGCATATCCAGAAGGAAAAGCATGGCACTGGACAGGGAAGAGACGGGCGAGCGTGTGCTGGCCATCGCGGAAGCGTTGCTCAACGAAGGCGGCATGGACAATCTGAAGGCCAGGACCATCGCCGAGCAGGCGGGCATCTCGGTCGGCTCGGTCTACAATCTGTTTTCCGATCTCGACGGTGTGCACCGCGCCGTCAACATGCGGCTGCTCGACCGGCTGGGCGTCGCGGGGGCGGCGGCGATGGCCGATCTTGGCCGGCGCGGCATCACCGATGTGCGCCAACGCCTGCTGGCACTGGCCGGCGCCTATGTGCGCTTCGTCGAGGCCCATCCCGGCAGCTGGCCGGCGCTGCTTGCCTTCAACAGGCGGCGTCCGGTGCTGACCGAGCCCGATGTCTATGAGGCGCGGCTCGACCAGCTGTTCGAGATCATCGCCAGCGTCCTTGCCGATGGCGGCTTCGATCTGGACGAGGACACGCGCCGGATCGCGGCGCGAACCCTCTGGTCAAGCGTACACGGCATCGTCACCAGCGGCTATGCGGCCAGGTCCGTGCGCCGGCAGGGGGACGAGATCGACCAGCAAATCGCGCTCCTGGTCTCCGTCTTCATCAGGGGGCTGGAACGCGGCGGCACATTCGCGCATGCTGGGAAAACAACGTCGTGAATCGCGTGGGAAGGCGATCACAGGCGACAAGGAGATTTGAGCGATGTCTTTTCTGAAACGTCTTTTCGGCGGCGGTGGCGGCGAAGCGGCCGAGCCTGCAAGTGCCGCGCCCGCCAAGCAGGTCGAGCACAAGGGCTTCACGATCAGCGCCACGCCTTACAAGACCGACGGCCAGTATCAGACCTGCGGCATCGTCTCCAAGGAGGTCGACGGCGTGGTGAAGGAGCACAAATTCATCCGCGCCGACCGTTTCGCCGGGCTGGACGACGCCGTCGACATTTCGATCAAGAAAGGCATCCAGCTCGTCGACGAGCAGGGCGAGCGGATTTTCGGGTAGGGCTGCCGCTCCCCGCGAGCGCGGAAGTCTCGAGCACTCCGCTTGAAGCGCTCGAGATCCCTGGCCGGTGTGAGGCGAGTCTTACCCGCGCTTTTGGATGACGGCGTAGAGCACGTTGCGGTTTTCGCCGAAAAACACCTGGGCATCGACGGTGTTGCGGTCGACGCTGGCGTTGACGATGTTCCACATATCGACCTCGGAGCGCAGCAGCAGCACCCAGTCCATGAAGGTCTCGCGATATCCCGCGTCGGGATTGCCCTCGGCGTAGTTCGCAAACAGGAACGTCCCGTTCGGCTTCAACATCTGCAGGCAGGTTTTCGTGAGTTTCACGGCGACGTTGTGCTGAAGGTAGTCGTAAAGGCCGGAGGCGTAGATGAGGTCGAACTTGCCAAGCTTGTGGCCCCGCGTGAGAACGGTTCGCACCGAGCCGTCGACGGCTTCGACCGCCGTGCCCCGGAAGTCGCGCGCGATCAGCCCGACGCTCTGGGGATCCTGATCGAGCGCAACCCAACGCTTGAGGCGGCCTTCCGCCAACGCGGCCGAACGGTTGGCTTCGCGCAAATGGCCGGCCGCGATCGCCAGCACTTCGGTTTGCGGGCCATTCCTGTCCGCGGCCTCATCGACGTAACGGGTCAAAAGATCGCGCCGTTCCCGGGCCGCGACGCAGGACGGCACGTCCTGGGTGTAGCGATAGAGGGCCTTGCCGAGCTCCGAGGCATTTGCCACGCTTTCGGCCACGTGCGGGTCGCAATAGATGTAGTCGAGCAGCTCCGCGTCGCCGGAATAACCCCTGGGCTTGGTGAAGGACCACCGCGTAAGCGGGTCTTCCAGAAAGTACTGCATGATCGGGTGGCCCTGCGCCACCGGTATCAAGGCCTGCCAGACGTCCGGATGAAGCCTGCCATGCAACGCTTCGAGAAACGACATCAGCCGACGAATGATCTCGGCGGGGGCTTTTCCCTGTTCGATTTGCTGGTGTGTCGTGTGGAGAACGAGCGCAAGCTCGACGCGAGCGGTTTCGAACGCTTCGCCATGATGCTCGGGCTTTCCCCGACGCAGCCCCCCCGCGATCGTCTCGGCGGTAATCAGACTCTGGCCATCGAAGATGGTTTGCACACCGGAACTCCATAGTTAACAGTCAGTTAACTTATTGCCTAGAATGCCCGTTTTGCCAACGTCGGCCCGGGGGCATTTTATCAGTATGATTAATTTCCCGGTAACCATCTTGGATCGTTGGGCTTTTCCCGGCGCGAATTCCGGGTTCGAGTTAACGGAAACTTGTTTCGAGCGACTGCATGGTTAGGGCAGCGTCGCGATCCCTGTCGCGTCCCAAGGGAGTCAGCCCGCGTGGGGGCAGAGGCGAGAAATGAGGTCCGCATACAGGATCCCCGGCAAACGGGGTTTGTCCTCATGAACGAACGCGTGTCATCCGGATCGGCTGATATCGCGCATGTGGAACCGTTCGAACAACGTCACGAACCGGGGGCCGACGAGCTTCGCAGCCTCTTTCAGAAGGAAGTTCAGGCGGTGCGGAGAAAGGAAGCCAGGCCAGGGCTTTGGATCGCCGTCGCCATCTATCTCCTGTTTTCGGCAACGGATCTGCTGCTGATCCCCGACGTGGCGGTCTATACGATCACGGCGCGCTTCGTGGTTGGGGTGACCGCACTCCTGACCCTGGAAGCACAGCTGCGCCGGGGAGCGGCCACGGGCTGGCTCGACGTGACCTGCGCCGCCGCGATCATCTTCGGCTATATCGGCTGGTTGTGTCCGGCCATGGGCGGCGCGGACCGGGAAAGCGTCGCATACTATATGGTTTTCGGCACCATTTTCATGATGAGTGCCAATCTGTTTTTTACCTTCAGCTTCAGGGTTTCCATCGTCACCTCGACGATAATTTTGTGCATCTTGTATGTCGTCAACTACTTTGTGCCCGCATCGCTGACGTACAAGATGGTGTTTGGCACCTTCTACGTCTCGTGCTTCACGTTCACGTCCTATGTGAACTGGAAGCTGAACGAAGAGCGCTACAACGTCTTCCTCAACGCGCTGGAGGCCAAGATCCAGCACAATGAGGCCACCGAGCGTGGCCGGGCCCTGCTCAGACTGTCGCGGACGGATCCGCTGACAGGTCTGGAGAACCGGCGGGCGATCGACGAGAAGCTGCGCGACTACTGGAGCGATTGGCAAAAGCTTGGCAACGGTTTCGCGGCGATCCTCATCGATGTCGACTTCTTCAAGAAGTTCAACGACTGCTATGGCCATCAGGAGGGCGACCGCTGCCTGATCCAGGTCGCCAATGCGCTCAGCGAGATGATCAAGCAGTATGATGGGTCCATCGGCCGCTATGGCGGCGAGGAATTCATCGTGCTCGCGCGAATCGACAAGAAAGACCAGGTCGCGGATCTCGCCGAGGCCGTTTGCCGCACGGTCGAGAGCCTGGCCATCGCGCACGAGCTGCGGCGCGATGGCATTTCGATCGTGACGGCAAGCGTGGGCGCGGCATTCACCAGGAAGCAGACCGCCGCCAAGCTGGAAAAGATCATCCACGAAGCCGATCGGGCGCTCTATCTGGCGAAAGCCAGCGGTCGGAACTGTGCGCGGCTGTTCGATCCGACCGACCCCCAGAGCAGCGACGAGAGCGAGAACCTTGCGGCTTTGCTGAAGATCGCGATCGGCCAGAACCTGGTTTCGCTCGTCTATCAACCCATCCAGGACGTCGCGTCGGGCAAGTTCGAGGCCGTGGAGGCGCTGATGCGCCTGAAAATGCTGGACGGCACCCTGGTTCCGCCGAGCCTGTTTATTCCCGTCGCGGAACGGACCGGCGCCATCCTCGAGCTCGGGCGTTGGGCGATAAGGACCGTGTGCGCCGAGCTCCTGGCGCGGGATCACGTGCGCGTCGTCAGCGTCAACGTCTCGCCGATCCAGCTCAAGACACCCGGCTTCGCGACATCGGTCGCGACCATTCTGGGAGAGACCGGGGTGACCGGCAACAGGCTGGCCTTCGAGATCACCGAAGGCCTGGAGATGGAGATGCACTCCGACATCCTGCGCTGCATCAGCGATCTGAAGCTGCTCGGCATCAGGATCTGGCTCGATGATTTCGGGACGGGCTTCGCTGGCCTTTCATGGCTTCGTCTCATCGATTTCGATACCGTCAAGATCGACCGCTCGTTTCTCCATGACTGCGGCACGCCCAAGGGCATGGCAATGCTGCAGGACATCATCGCGCTGGTCAGAAATCGCGGCCATAAAATCCTGGTCGAAGGGGTCGAGACCGAAGAGCAGATGGCCCTCATGCGCCAATTCGGCATCGACAAGGTCCAGGGCTTTCATGTCGGCCGCCCGGCTCCGGCCGCTAGCTTCCAGGGCAAGCGGGCCATTCAAAAACGGCCCTTCACGGTCCTCAAGTCGGCGTGACGGCGCCGGTGGCTTGACCGGCCATCCGCCTGCCAGGCCCCGT
Organism: Mesorhizobium sp. BH1-1-4; assembly: GCF_020165665.1. Classification (NCBI taxonomy): domain Bacteria; kingdom Pseudomonadati; phylum Pseudomonadota; class Alphaproteobacteria; order Hyphomicrobiales; family Phyllobacteriaceae; genus Mesorhizobium; species Mesorhizobium sp. BH1-1-4. The sequence goes on along the minus strand of NZ_JAIUIN010000042.1, from coordinate 16,896 downwards.
TTGCCGTCTACGCCGCCTGCAACGCCCTGCGCGGCAGGGGCGGGAAGGCGATGGCTATGCCCGCTGCCCCCAGGCCGATGAGCGCCGAGCCAATGAACAGCCAATGGTAGCTGGCATAGGCGTCGAAGATCATGCCGCCGGCGAGCGGCCCCAGCGCCATGCCGAGGCTGGAGAGCATTGTGGCGGCGCCGAACACGGTGCCGAGGATGCGCTGGCCGAAATATTCGCGGGCGAGCACGGCGTAGAGCGGCATGACGCCGCCATAGGTGGCGCCGAAGACGACGGCGAGCATATAGAACTGGTCGAGCTGGCTGATCGAGAGATAGGCGGCGATGACGATCGCCTGGATCGCCAGCCCCGCGATCAGCACCGGCTTGACGCCCAGCCGATCGGCCAGCACGCCGTAGAGCAGCCTGCCGCCAAGGCCGGCCAGGCCCTCGACGCTGTAGATCGAGACAGCGGCCATCGGGGCGACGCCGCACAGCATGGCGTAGCTGACCATGTGGAAGATCGGGCCGGAATGGGCCGCGCAGCAGGCGAAGAAGGTCAGCCCCAGCACGATGAATTGCGGCGAGCGCAGCGCTTGGCCGACCGTCAGGCCGTCGCCTTCGGCCACGCGCGCCGTGGCCGCATCGGCGGCGGGCTTCGGCGGCTGGCGCACCAGAAGGACGGCCGGCAGCAGGAGCACCCAGGCCAGGAGGCCGATGTCGAACATGGCGGTGCGCCATTCATAGGTGGAGATCAGCCAGCGGGCCAGGGGCGAGATCGTCATCGGCGCCACGCCCATGCCGGCCGAGACCAGTGATACGGCCAGTCCGCGATTGGTGTCGAACCAGCCTGAGGTCAGCGCGATCATCGGCGCGAAGAAGGCGCTGGCGGCGAGTCCGACGAGCACGCCATAGGTGATCTGGAAGCTGAGAAGCGAGCCGGCGCGGCTCGCCAGCACCAGCGCCAGCCCGAGCAGCACGGCACCAATGGTGACCACGATGCGGGCGCCGAACCGGTCGGACAGGGCGCCCCAGGCGAAGCCGCCAAGGCCCATCACCAGGAAGTTGAGCGTCATGGCGCTCGAAATACCCGCGCGCGACCATTGTGTGTCGAGCGCCATCGGTTCGAGGAAGATCGCCAGCGAAAACATCGTGCCGATGGCGACGCAGGACATCAGCGCGCCAGCCGCGACGATGACCCAACGGTAGGAATGGCTCATGGTTTTCCCCCATGCCGGGAGCAGGATCGGTCATTCGATGCCGCCCGGCAATTCCGGTTGCGTCCGAAGGACGCCCGGGGCGCGCTCGAATCGACATTCCAGATCGATTTTTTTCTGGGTCCAGCGAAGTGTATGCGCCGACGCCTAGAGGTGCTGGCGCATGAAGGCTCCGATCATGTCGACAGCCTGACGCGCGGCCTGCAATTGGGCAAGGTTGGAGGGAAAGACATGGGTCATGCCTTCCCATATGTGCAGTGCCGCCTCGCCACCGGCGCTCGACGCCGCTTCGGCCACGCGGCGTGAATCGTCGAGTAGGATTTCGTCATCGCCGACATGGATCAGCAGCGGCGGCAGCCCGCCCAGATGCTGGTAGAGCGGCGAGGCGCGTGGATCGATGGGATCGGCGCCCTTGAGATAGAGGTCGGCCGCCTTTTTCAGCTCGTCGCGTCTTACCAGCGGATCGGCGGCCGCCCTCGTCAGCATCGAGCCGCCGGCGAGAGCGAGATCGGTCCAAGGCGACATCAACGCCGCACAGCGCGGCATGACGCCGGTGCCTTGCCTGGCTTTGGCCGCGACAAGCGCCAGCAGCGACAGTGCGAGGCCACCGCCGGCCGAGTCGCCGGCAAGCGCGATCGCTTCATGCCCGAGGTCGCCAAGTCCGGTGAATACACTTTGCGCATCGTCGATGGCGGCCGGAAAAGCGTGCTCGGGCGCCAGCCGGTAGTCGGGAATGAAGGCCGGCGCGCCGGCGCGGAGCACGATCTGGCTGACGAAATTGCGGTGACCGATGGCGGAACCCAGAACATAGGCGCCGCCATGGAGATAGAGCATGACCGTGCGTGCCGAGCCGGCCTTTGGCCTGCACCACACGCCCGGTACCGCCCCGACCGTACCTGTCTCGAAGCTGATGCCGTCGGCGACGGGCGTCTGTTGCATCAGCTCTTCGAAGGCCGGCCGTGACGCCGGCGCAAATTCCAGTGCCGGCATCCTCGCCAGCATGTCGCGCATCGCCTGCATGACGGCACGGTCGCGTTCGTCCTCGGGGTGGAACTCGATGCTCATGACGATCCGTTCGGATTATGGTTTGAGGAGCTCGGTATGGAATTCCGGCGCCAGTGCCGCCGCCTTGCCGAGGAAGGCGCCGAATTCAGCCGGGCTGAGTTTCGGGGCGGGAGCAGTGCGGCTCTCGACCGGTGCGCCGACCCTGGCAAAGAACTCCTCCTGTCCCGCCGGCGCGCACAGGCACAGCATGCGCACATCCGCGCCCGAGACATTCTTGAAGGAATGTGGCGCGTTGGCGGGGATGTTCACCGTCATGCCTGCCTTGGCCACGCTTTTTTGGCCACGGAAGGTGAATTCGATCTCGCCCTCCAGGAGATGAAACGTCTCCTCGAAATCGTGCCGATGGGGACCGGGGCCGCCGCCATCGGGAACCTTCATGTCGATGAGGCAGAAGCGCCCAGCCGTCTGCGCGCCGGAAAGCAGGACCGTGTAGGTGTCGCCCACCACAGCCAGATGCTGGAGCGACGGATCGTCGGGATCGACAATCGACAGCTGGCGGTTGGGATCGTCGGCGGGAATTGTCAATTCAGGCATGTCTGATCTCCACGGTCGGCGAGGCTCCCCAGCCTTCTGTCAGTGGTAGCGGCTGGCTGGCGCCAAGGCAGCAAAAAGCTCGTTCGACCGGCTGGACTCAGTGTCCCGCGGATGGAACAGTCGCCGGCATGATCGATCTCAACGACCTGCGTGTCTTCGAGAAAGTGGCGGCGACCAGCAGCTTCTCGGCCGCCGGCCGCGCGCTCGGCCTGCCGAAGTCGACGGTCAGCCGCGACATTGCCCGGCTTGAGCAGCAACTGGGTGTGCGGCTGTTCCAGCGCTCCACCCGCGCGGTGATCCTGACCGCCGCCGGGGAAGCGCTGCGGACGCGTTGCGTCGACCTGATGTCGCGGATCGACGAGACGGTGACCTATGTCGAGAGCTTGGCCGGCGAGCCACGCGGTGTGCTGCGGATCAGTGCCGGCATCGGCTTCGGCATCAATGTCCTGTCACGGCATCTGCCGGCGTTCCTTGCCCGCTTTCCCCATGTCGACGTGGCGCTCGACCTGACGAGCCGCGACCTCGACCTTGTCGCCGAGCGCGTAGACGTGGCGATCCGCATGGGGCCATTGCCCGATTCGGCGCTGGTGGCGACACGCCTGGGCAGTGTGCGTCGCTGCCTCGCCGCCGCGCCGGATTATCTCGCCCGCCAAGGCGCACCGCTGATGCCGGCCGATCTGTCCACGCATGAGTGCATCGAAATGCCCCGTGGCGACGGCCGGACGCGAAGGTGGCATTTCCACCGAGCGGGTGAGATGGCCTCCGTCGATGTGCGCAACCGCGTCAGCGTCAATGAGGCGCTGACCATCCATCAGCTTGTCCGCAATGGCGCGGGCCTCGGCGTGCTGTCCACCTATCTGTGCGTCGACGACTTCGCCGAAGGGCGTCTCGTCCCGCTGCTCACCGATTGGGATATCGCGCCCGTCGAGGTCAATTTGCTCTTCCCGAGCAAGCGCGAACTGTCGCAGACCGTGCGCAGCTTCGTGGATTTCATGCGCGAGGTTTCGGTTCCCAACGAGCATTGGCAAGGTGGCATCGCCGGAACGGATTGATGCCCTGCCTGAGTCAATTGGGCAGACGACGACCACGCCGCGACTCGGATCTGCGCAGCGGGACTTGTCGAGGCGCTCACGCATGAACGTGGCACTGCGGAAGACGGTCTGCCTGTTTATTTCTTTTTGATCTGACGTTTTGTGGTGATGGCGGCGGCTGGCGCTTCTGGTTTCTCCAGAGATGGTGCGGGCGCTACAGCCGGGGCATTGTCGGGGGCCGACGGCGTGCTGGCGCCTAGTCTGACCGACATGCCCGATATCTTCCATTGCCGGTCGACAGGGGCGAAGGCAAATTCGAAGTTCAGCTGCATGGCGGCTGACGGGAAAAAACCCGCCATGTGCAACATGCCGTTGGCTTCGATCTGCGGCGTTAACGTCAGCTGCGGCTCGAGCACCGCGACACCGCTGAGGTCGACCTCCTCGTTGCGCAGCTTTGCGAAGGCCTCAGCCAGGCGGGCTGGGTTGTTCGTTTTAAACTCCGGAGCACCCAACTCGCGCAGGACGGAATAGTCTCCGGTCTTGTTGGCGTTGTCCAGGGCCAGCAATGTGGATCGGATCAGGATCAGAACGCCGTTGTGGTCGATGTTGGCCGGCTTTGGACCCTCGGATGCCTTCGGGGCAGATCGGTCGTCCTTTTTCGCCTGAGAATATGCCGGTGTCGTTTGGATGCAAAACAGGGCCAGAAGCAGTGCTGTCAGCCGGGCAAATCCGCGCATTCCAAACCCTCCCGGCAACGCTGCCGGCCGCTTCGACACCATTCCCCGAAAAGTAGCCAGGTGCTAGAACTCGCCCGCCAAGCCGACGCGGAAACCGTGGCTGCTGCCGCCGCCATAGGCATAGCCAGCGGTGAGCGCGAAAGGCTCGTTGAAATCGAAGCGATGAGCAAATGAGCCGCCGAACGCCGTTTCCCCTTTGAAATAGCCGACATTGCCGGCCCAGCTCGTGCGGCCGGCAGCAGATGGCATTGGCGCCGTCGTCATGGCTATAGCCGCCGCGATGCCCTGCCGAGCCTCGGTCCGGTTCTCTGAAATCTGGTTGCCCAGATCGGCAAAACCACTTTCCAGGGCGCCGACCCGTCCGTCCAGGACGGCAATGTCGGTTGTATTTGTCGTTACACGGGTATCGAGGGATGCCAGCATGGTGTCGTGGCCATCGAGCCGTGTGTCCTGCTCGGTATTCTTGGTTTCCGTCTGCGTGATCCGCGTCTCGTGATCGGTGAGTGTCGCATCCTGCTCGGTGTTCTTTGTCTCGACGCTGTCGAGCCGGCCATCCTGCTCGGTATTCTTGGCTTCGACGGCGTCAAGCCTTCCGTCCTGCTCTACGTTCTTTGCCGAAGCATCGCCCACGACACCGTCCACATAGTCCTTGTTGGCTGCATCCGTCCCCGCGGTCGGGGTGCCAACATTTTTTACAACATTGCCGCCCATGTCGACCGCCCCACCGAACGTGGCGGCTCCTGTCGCGGCGTCGAAGTTAATCTGGCTGCCGCTCGGGCCTATCGTGATTCCTGGCGCGGGGACAAAATAGTCGTCCGAGTTACTACAATCGTCATTGATCGTTGTGCCGATCACGCCGGCAAAGCTGCAGATCGTGTTTTCGGGATCGCCGGCGTCGCCGCCGAAAACGACCTGTGCCGAAGCAGGTGCCGTCCAGAAAATTGCGGTCATAAAAAACAACACCAAAACCGGCAGCCAACCGAGCGAACTTACATATTCGTTATGTCTTTGAGTATCCGTCATAAGACCACCCCCGCTATCAAGCTTTATTCCCCGCCAAAGCCTGTTCGCGCCGAAGAAAGCTGTCAACTACAATCTCATTAGATTCGGTGGGTTCGCATAAAATTGCACTTTAAACTAAGGCTACATGTGACCACTGTTGCAGGGAGGCAACAAATACGCATACCGTCAAATGACGACTGTCCGGGGCGCAGATCATTCCATTTCAGACCAATCCACAGGAGGTGGACGTGAATCAAAAAAGCCCGGAGGTTCGTGCCAACGGGCGCCCGCGCAAAAGTAGGCAGCCGATCCTTATCGTCCGATCCCGCCGTGCCAACACGCTCCAGGTGCCCTGGGCGTCGAGATGGCAGTAGAGCCTGTGCTAGTCGCGCCTGTGGTCGCCGTCGTCCACCATCAAGTTTGGCTGTTGTGGAGGGGCGCCAGAGCCAATTCGTCAGACCGTCATTGCGCGACTCTGATGGTCTCTCCGAGTCTCGATGATCAGATCGGCAGTTCCGACGTGTACTTGATCGTCTGGCTCGGCACGTCGGTCTTGACGTTCTGGACGCCCTTGATGCGGCTCAGATGCTCCGACTGGAAGCGGCGGTAGTCGTCGATGCCGGCGGCCACCACGCGCACCATGGCGTCGCAGTCGCCGAGCATGAGATAGCATTCCATCACCTGCGGCAGCTTGGCGACCTCGCTGGCGAAATGCTCGATCGTGTCCTCGTCCTGCGCCTTCAGCCAGATGCGGGTGAAGAAGGTGAGGCCCTTGCCGATGCTGGCCGGATTGATCACGGCGACATAGCGGTCGATGATGCCGGCTTCCTCGAGAAGCTTGACGCGCCGCAGGCAAGGCGAGGGCGACAGCCCTACCTGAGTGGCAAGATCATTGTTGGCCATGCGGCCGTCACGCTGCAACGCCCGCAGGATACGCTTGTCGATCTCGTCCAGTTTCACGGCGTCGATTCCATTCTTTTGAATATTATCGGCAGTGAATGCCAAAATTCGATGGAACACAACAATTTTCGCAACCAAATTGCGGAGAGCTGATTGTAATCTGGCCGCCGATATCACGAATTCCAGACGCAAACCGGAAGGGGCGGCCGCAAAGCCGCCGGTGGAGAAGTATGAGCGTTTCACAGGCAGTCGGGGCAGTCGGCACCGATTCGGGATCGGAGTTCCGCCGTGGCGTGGCGTCCTGCGTGCCGGTCCTGCTCGGCACCATTCCCTACGCGCTGGTGCTTGGCGCCCAGGCGACGCAGAAAGGGCTGAGCGCGGTCGAGTTGCCCATGATGACGGGGCTGAATTTCGCCGGCGGTTCGGAATTCGCGGCGATCCAGCTGTGGACGTCGCCGCCGCATATCCTGCTCATCGTCGCCATCACCTTCCTGGTCAACAGCCGTCATTTGCTGATGGGCGCGGCACTGGCGCCGTTCCTGCGCGAGCTGCCGCGGCGCAAGGTTTTCACGGCGCTGTTCTTCATGTGCGACGAAAGCTGGGCGCTGGGCCTGGCCGACGCCAAGCAGCGTGCCGCCGCGGGGGTCAAGCCGGCCTTCAGCCCGCGTTACTATATGGGCGCGGCATTGGCGATGTATCTTGCCTGGGTGGCCTTCACGACGCTCGGCGCCTTGCTCGGCCCGATGCTGGGCGATGTCGAGATCTATGGTTTCGACATGGCGTTTCCGGCTGTCTTCCTGGTGCTGATGCGCGGCATGTGGAAAGGCGCGGCGGCGGCGCGGCCGTGGCTGGTCAGCCTAGTGGTGGCCGCGCTTGTCTATCTCTTCGTTCCCGGCGCCTGGTATGTGGCGGCCGGCGCGGTGTCGGGGCTGCTTGCCGCGTGGTTGATGGCAGGTGATGCATGATCGACGCGGCAACCCTTGTCACCATCGTGCTGATGGCCGGCGTCACCTATCTCACGCGGATCGGCGGCTATGTCGTGCTGCGCAATCGCGTGCTGAGCGCGCGTGCGACCGCGGTGATGGAGGCGGCACCCGGTTGCGTGCTGATCTCCGTCATCGCGCCGGCTTTCGTGTCGCGCAATCCTGCTGATCTCCTGGCGCTGGCCATCACGCTGGCGGCGGCAACGCGCCTGTCCATGCTGCCGACCGTGCTGATCGGCGTGGCCGCGACGGGGGTTCTCAGGCATCTGATCGGCTGAAATGAAAAAGGCAGGCGCGAAGGCCTGCCTTTCGAGGTCGGATGATCGGGAGCCTTAAGCGGCAGCGGCGGCCTGCTGGCTGGCTACCACGGCATCGACCTTGGCCGTTGCCTTGGCGAGCGCGGCATCCACCGCGTCAGGGCCCATGGCGACGCCCTCGATGCGGATAACCTCGACATCGGTCATGCCGAGGAAGCCGAGCACGCCGCGCAGATAGGGAATGGCGTGGTCGAACTGTACGGCCGCACCTTCCGAATAGACGCCGCCCGAAGCCAGCACGACATAGACCTTCTTGCCGGTGACGAGGCCCTTGGGGCCGTTCTCGCCATAGGCAAAGCTCTTGCCGGAGCGGGAGATGTGGTCGACCCAGGACTTCAGCGTCGAGGAGATGTTGAAGTTGATGAAGCCGGTGGCCAGGATCACCGTGTCGGCGGCGAAGAGCTCATCGAGCACGGCATCCGAAACGCCGACCACTTCGGCCTGGCGCGGGGTGCGGGATTCGGCGGGCGTATAGATGCCGGTCGCATAGTCGGTATCGATGTGCGGCAGCGGGTTGGCGACGAGGTCGCGCACGACCAGCGTGTTCGACGGGTCGGCGGCGAGAAGCTTCTGGGCAAATTCGGTGGCGATGCGGGTCGAATGCGAGGCAGCGCCGCGCGGGCTCGATGTAACGAGAAGAATGGACATAGCGGGTCTCTCCAGTGGAATGAATTGTCCCGTCGCATATGGGGCTATCGACCCATCCGGTAAACCGTTATATTTTCTATATCACCCATCTACCAAGTGGATATGATGATGCAGCCCAATCCGACGCTCGACCAACTCCAGATCCTAGTCGCCGTTGCGGACACCGGCAGTTTCTCGGCCGCCGGCCGCAAGCTCAACCGGGCCCAATCCGTGATCAGTTACGGCATCGCCAATCTCGAGGCGCAACTGGGGCTCAAGCTCTTCGAGCGCGAGGGCACGCGCGAGCCGCAGCTGACCGAGATCGGCCGGGCGATGCTGGAAGACGCGCGGCGCATGGTGGGCGTGCTGCAGCGCATCCGCTCGCGCGCCGACGGCCTCCATCACGGTCTGGAGGCCGAGGTGGCGCTTTCGGTCGACGTGGCGTTGCCTTCCCCGGTGCTGGTGCGGGTGCTGAAGGCGTTCGAGGCGCAATTCCCGACCGTGATGCTGCGCCTGCATATCGGCACGCTCGGCCTCATTCCCGATCTTGTCGTCAATGGACAAGCCGATCTCGGCATAGGCGGCCTGCTGGGCGATGTCGACGTGCATCTCGTGCGCATCGGCTTCATGTCGCTGGTGCCGGCGGCGGCGCCCAACCACCCGCTGGCCCTGCTGCCGAGGCCGGTGGCGCTCGAGGATGTGCGCGAACACACCCAGCTTGTCGTCACCGACCAGTCCGAGCGCACCAAGGGACGCGATTACGGCGTCTTCGCCTACCGCACCTGGCGCCTGACCGACATGCGCACCAAGCACATCCTCATGCGCGAGGGGCTGGGCTGGGGCGGGCTGCCGCGCTGGCTGATCGCCGACGATCTGGCGACCGGCCGCCTGGTGGAACTTGATCTCGAGCCCTACAAGGAAGTGAGTTCGCCCTTGTTTGCCATGCACCGCAACGATCGCAGCCCGAAGCCGGCCGCCGCCTGGCTGATCGACCGCTTCAAGCGTGGGCTCGGCTGCTTCAACGAGTTCGAGCCAGGCGAGGTGCCCGAGGAGGAACTGGAGGTTCCCAACGCGCCGGCGCCTTTAGAGCGGTTCAGCGTTTGATAGAATCGCCGACCCGCTCTAACTCTTTCTTTTTCACGCAATTCCGGACGGAAAACCGTTACACACTTTTCCTGGAATTGCTCTAGCTCGACGCGCGCAATGCAGGGCTGGGCCGCGAACGCTGAGTTGGCGCCCAATCCGAGCTGCCGGCGGATTGCCGCCGTACCGCCTATTCGGCAGCCATTGCGGTTCGCGGCTCCGGTTCCTCCGCCGGGGCTTCATCGACAGCATCCGCAGCCGGCTTGATCCGGAACCACGCGACATAGAGCGCTGGAAGGAACAGCAGGATCAGCACCGTGCCGGCCGCCGTGCCGCCGATTAGCGTATAGGCCATCGAACCCCAGAAGACGGAGTGCGTGAGGGGGATGAAGGCCAGCACGGCGGCAAGTGCGGTCAGGATCACGGGCCTCGTGCGCTGCACGGTGGCCTCGATGACGGCGTTATAGTCGTCAAGACCGGCGGCACGGTTCTCCTTGATCTGTTCGGTCAGGATCAGCGTGTTGCGCATCAGGATGCCGGCCAGTCCTATCAGGCCCAGAATGGCGTTGAATCCGAAGGGCTGGTTGAAGGCGAGCAACATCGGCACCACGCCGACAAGACCCAGCGGTGCCGTCAGCATGACCATCGCCATCGTCGAGAAGGATCGCACCTGCAGCATGATCACGATAAGCATGGCGGCGATCATGAGGGGGAAGACCTTACCCAGCGCGGTGTTGGCCTTTTCAGCCTCCTCGATCGATCCACCCAATTCGATGCGATAGCCGGCCGGAAGGGACGCGATCAGCGGCTGCAGAGCCGTCATGATCTGCTTGGAAACCTCCGGAGGCTGGGTCGCCTCATTGATGTCCGAGCGGATCGTGATGACCGGCGTGCGATCGCGCCGCTTCAGGATCGGCTCCTCCAGGCGGATTTCCGAGTGGCCGATCTGGTCCAGCGGGATCTGGCGCCCGTCACGGCTCATCAGGGAAAAATCCGCCAGGCGTGTCGGGTCCAGCCGCTCCGCGCCGGCGCTGCGGGCCACGATCGGGACATTGCGGATGTCTTCGCGGACCTGCGTGACCGGGATGCCGGTGAGGAGGAACTGGAGCTGCTGGGCCACCTCCGCCGGCGACAGGCCAATGAGGTTCAGCCGATCCTGATCCGGAATGAAGCGCAGTACGGGCGTGCGGTTGCCCCAATCACGGTTGGCCTGCCGCACGTCCGGGACGCCCCGCATGACGTCGAGGGCTTTTTCGGAGATGGCGTATAATTGCTCGGGGTCAGGTCCCATGACCCGAAACTCGACCGGGAACGGCGTGTAGGGCCCGAACACGAGTTGCGTGACGCGGATGTTCGCTTCGGGGGCAAGCCCTGTCGCGACCGCTTCACGCAGCCGGTGCTTCAAAGCCTCGCGCGTCTCCGCGTCCGGGGTCAGCACGACGATCTTGGCGAAGGCGGGATCCGGCAGTTCCGGCGCCATGGCGAAGAAGAAGCGCGAGGCGCCCTGACCGATGTAGCTCGTGACGATCTTGGCCTCCGGCTGCTCGCCAAGCCAGTGTTCCAGCTTCTCGACCGTGGCGGTCGTCGTCCCGATGCTGGTGCCTTCGGGCAACCGAACCTCGACCAGCACTTCAGGGCGATCGGATGTCGGGAAGAATTGTTGCTTGAGACCGCCCATGCCGACAACCGAAAGCGCGAAGACGATGCCGACGGCAGCACAGGTCACGAACTTGTGGCGCACGGCAAAGATGATGAGCCGGCGAAGGCGCCGGTAGTTCGGCGTGTCGTATATGGCGTGGACGCCGCCTTCGACCGGTTTGATCGCGGGCAGCATCTTGACGCCCATATACGGGGTGAAGAAGACAGCGGCGACCCAGGAGACGATGAGGGCGAACCCCACGACCCAGAAGATGTTGCCGGCATATTCGCCGGCCGTCGAGTGCGCGAAGCCCACCGGCAGGAACCCGGCGATCGTCACCAGCGTGCCCGACAGCATCGGCGCCGCGGTATGGCTCCACGCATAGGCCGCCGCCTTGATGCGGTCCATGCCCTCTTCCATCTTCACCACCATCACCTCGATGGCGATGATCGCGTCGTCGACGAGAAGGCCAAGCGCCAGGATGAGGGCGCCGAGCGTGATGCGGTCGAAGAACCGGCCGGTTTCCAACATGATGAGGAAGACGACCGCAAGCGTCAGGGGAACGGCGGCCGCCACGACGATGCCGACGCGCCAACCCATGCTGATCAGGGCGATCAGCAGCACCACGCCGAGCGCCATCGCGAATTTGAGCATGAACTCGTTCACCGACGAGCCGATGTTGACCGCCTGGTCGCTGACCTTGGCCAGCGTCATTCCGAGCGGCAGCGTCTGTGCGATGGAAGCGGACTTCTCCTCCAGCGCCTTGCCGAGTTCAAGACCATTCCAGCCCTCCTGCATCACCGCCGCGAGCATGATGGTCGGCTCGCCCTGGTGACGGATGACGTAGGTGGCGGGATCCTCGTAGCCGCGCTTGATATCGGCGATGTCGGAGAGCCTCAACGTCCTGCCCGCGGCGACGATCGGCGTGTCGGCGATTGTCTGGATACTGTCATAGGCGCCGTTGACCCGGATGAAGACCTGCGGCCCCTGCGTATCGATCGAGCCCGCCGGTGTGACGGTGTTCTGACGCTGCAAGGCGGCAATGATGTCCTGTGCCGACACGCCGAGGGTGGCGAGCTTGGCATAGGAAAACTCGACGAATATCTGCTCGGGGCGTTCGCCGAGGATGTTGATCTTCTTGACGCCAGGCACATGCAGAAGATCCTGGCGAATGGTCTCGGCTTGCCTGGCGAGCTCGCGCATGGGCAAGCCTTTCGCCTTGAGGGCGTAAAGGGCGAAGCTGACATCGGAGTATTCGTCATTGACGAAGGGACCGAACACGCCGGGCGGCAGGTTGCGGGCTTCGTCGCCGAGCTTCTTGCGGGCCTGGTAGAACTCCTCCTGCACACTGGATGGCGGTGTGCTGTCCTTCAGCGTGACCGTCAGATAGGCATAGCCTGGCCGTGTCGTCGTCTCGACACGATCGTACCAGGTCAGCTCCTGAAGCCGCTTCTCCAACGGCTCGGCGACGAGATCCTGCATCTCACGCGCCGTCGCGCCCGGCCATGCCGTCGTGACCGTCAGGGTCTTGATGGTGAAGTTGGGATCCTCCGCCCGTCCAAGCATGAGGAAGGCGTAGGCGCCGGCGGCAACCAGCAGAATGATGAAGAAAAGGGTGACGGCTCGCTCGCGAACGGCGATCGCTGAAAGGTTGAGGTTCACCGTCAGTTGCTCCCGTTTTCGGACGCGGTCCTGACGTGAGCGTCCTCCTTCAGGAGATGAGCGCCGAGCGAAACAATCGAAGCGCCGGAGCTCAGCCCGGAGATCACGGCGGTTTCGTTGGTCAAACGAACCAGCTTGACGGGCTGAAAATGCACGGTCGAGGTTGCCCCGTCCAAGGTCCAAACGCCGGTCCTCTGGCCATCATCCAGCACGGCCCCCAGCGGCACCTGCACTTCCGGCTCACTCGCCTGGCTCGCAAGCCGGATGGTAACCGTCGCGCCAAGCGGTGCGGCCGCGGCCTCGCCGTCGAGCACGTAACGGGCCTCATAGGTGCGGGTCTGGGGATCGGCGGCGTCCGACAGCTGCCGCAGATGCGCCGTGTAATGCCGCCCATCGCCTCCATACAAGCCGGCTTCGGCCACCGAGCCGGTCGCCGGCCGGATCGTTTCAGGAAGCGCGACCACCGCTTCGCGGGGGCCGGCGTTCGCGATCCGAACTACTGTCTGTCCCGCCGCGACAACCTGTCCCGGCTCGCCAAGCGTTTCGACGACCGTTCCATCGGCGTTGGCGTTCAGGACGGAATAGGCCGCCTCGTTCTCCGCGACCTTGGCTTCGGCTTCCGCGGCGGCGAGCTGTGCCGTTGCTGTATCAAGCGCCGCCTTCGCCTGTTCGTAGCGCTGCGGGGTTGCCGCCAACTCCTTCTTGACCAGAACGGCATAGCGCTTTTCGTCAGCACTCGTCTGAACCAGGACAGCGCGGGCGGCGGCAACGGCGTTGCGTTTCGCGGTGAGCGCAAGGGCCAGATCGGTGTCGTCGATCCGCAGCAGCGGTTGGCCAGCCTTGACCTGCTCGCCGACATTCACAAGCCGCTCGATGATCTTGCCGGGGACGCGAAAGCCAAGGTTGCTCTGCACCCGCGCCGCGATCGTGCCTGTGAAGCCGCGGTCGGATCCGGGCACCTCCGCTGCCGTAACCAATCGCACGACCGGTGGTTCCTGCCTGGGGTCGCCAGCGGCGGAGGCTAGCTGCGTGCGAATGGAAAGTGTGACGAACGCCGTCACCCCCAAGCCGACGACCAGGATGCTCCCCAGCCCAACAACCAGTCTCTTTTTCATGCCCATCGCCTCGTGTCAAAATAGATTGCGTTCGCACTCTATATCTGATATAGATTATGAACGCAATCCAAAAAAGGAGATGACGATGCGGGTAAGTCGCAGTCAGGCGGAGCAAAACCGCCAAACCGTGATCGATGTGGCAAGCCGGCTTTTTCGAGAGCACGGCTTCGATGGCATTGGACTGAAGGATCTGATGAAGGGCGCCGGGCTGACCCAAGGGGCCTTCTACAAGCAATTTGCGTCCAAGGAGGACCTGGCCGCACAGGCGTCGCGGCGAGCCCTGGAGCACGCTTCCCACCGATGGACCGCCGCGGCCGAGACCAATCCCGATGACCCGCTCGCCGCGGTGGTGGCGTTCTATCTTAGTGCCGGACATCGCGAAGAGAAGTTGGACGGCTGTCCGGTTGTGGCGCTCGGCTCGGATGCGGCCAGGCAGGGCAACGACGTGAAAGCGTCATTCGAAGCCGGGATCAGGGAATATCTCGAGCTACTCGGCAGTTGGGTTGGCGGCGCCCAGGGCGAGCAAGACACCGGCAAGGCCAAGGCCATTCTCTCGACCATGGTCGGTGCGGTCGTCCTCTCGCGGGCCGTCAATGACCGCCATCTCGCCCAGGCCTTTCTGGATGCCGCGACCGAACAGGTTCGCGAAGCTGTCGCTGCTTGATAGGAGAACAGATGCGACGGATTGTTGTTACAGGCATGGGCGCGGTCACGCCCCTTGCCGCGGATGTTGAAACGTCATGGGCGCGTCTCCTGGCTGGCCGCTCGGGCATAAGGAGGCTTGCCGATGACGTGGTGGCGGACCTGCCGGCGAAGATCGGCGGAACGGTTCCCTCGCCGGGGGACGACCCCGAGACCGGTTTCGATCCCGATACCGTCCTGGCTCCGAAGGAACAGCGCAGGGCGGACCGCTTCATTCTCTTCGCTCTGGCTGCGGCGGAACAGGCGCTGGCCCAGGCGAGATGGAAGCCGGTCTCGGACGACGACAGGGTCCGCACCGCGACGATCATCGCTTCGGGTATCGGAGGATTTCCAGCAGTAACCGACGCCGTGCGAACCGTCGACCAGCGCGGTGTCCGGCGTCTCTCACCCTTCACCGTGCCGTCGTTCCTGGTGAACATGGCGGCGGGACAGGTTTCGATCCGACACGGCTTCAAGGGTTCGCTCGGCGCTCCGGTGACGGCGTGCGCGGCCGGCATTCAGGCGATCGGCGACGCCGCGCGCCTCATCCGCGCCAATGAGGCCGACATCGCGGTCTGCGGCGGCACCGAAGCCTGCATCAATACGGTCAGTCTCGGTGGTTTCGCGGCGGCACGCTCGCTGTCGACCTCGTTCAATCACCGTCCCGATGAGGCCTCCCGTCCGTTCGACATGTTGCGTGACGGCTTCGTCATGGGCGAAGGCGCCGGAATCCTCGTCGTCGAGGCCTTGAGCCATGCGCTTGCGCGCGGCGCCAAGCCGCTGGCCGAGCTCGTCGGCTACGGCACGACGGCGGATGCCTATCACATCACATCCGGCCCCGAGGATGGCGACGGTGCGCGGCGAGCCATGGAGATCGCGATCGCCCAAGCCGGCATTTCGGCCCGGGAGGTCCGCCACCTCAATGCGCACGCGACCTCCACGCCGGTCGGCGATGCGGGAGAGATCGCGGCGATCAAAAGGGTTTTCGGCTCGGATTTCGGCATAGCCGTCAGCGCAACGAAAGCGGCGACCGGGCACCTGCTCGGAGCCGCCGGCGGGCTTGGAGCCATCTTCACGATCCAGGCGCTGAGGGATCAGGTCGCGCCGCCGACGCTCAACCTCAGTGCTCCCGATCCGGCCGGCGACGGGATCGACTTTGTCGCGAACCATGCACGGCCGATGGAAATGGACTACGCGATTGCCAATGGCTTCGGCTTTGGCGGGGTCAACGCCAGCGCGTTGTTCCAGCGTTGGACGGAGAAGCCGGCCCGCGGGACCACCGGAGGCGGCCGGTGATCGAGGCCTTGCCACTCAACGGTGCTGTGGTCCCAATCCGCCAGGTTCCTGTGGCGAAACGCAATCCAGAACAAAGAAAGAAGCGATTTTCATGAACAAGACCAATCCTGGTGTAGCCCTGGTGACGGGGGCATCCTCCGGCATCGGGCAGGCAACCGCCAAAGCCCTGCTCGACGCGGGTTTTCGCGTCTTTGGAACCGGCCGTCGCGTGACAGGCAAAAAAACCGACGGTGTCACCATGCTGGCCTGCGACGTGACCGATGACGCGTCCGTGGCGAAGCTGGTCGATGACGTGCTGGCTCGGGCCGGACGCATCGACCTGCTTGTCAACAATGCCGGCATGGGTCTGTTTGGCGGTGCGGAGGAGTCCTCGACCGCCCAGGCTCAGGCGCTGTTCGACGTGAACGTCTTCGGCGTTCTGCGCGTGACCAACGCGGTGTTGCCGGCCATGCGTCGCCAGGGAAAGGGCAGGATCGTCAATCTGAGTTCGGTGCAGGGGTTCATCCCGGCACCCTATTTCGCGCTCTACGCGTCGACCAAACATGCCGTCGAGGGCTACTCCGAATCGCTCGACCACGAACTGCGCCCATTCGGCATTCGCGTTGCCCTGGTCGAGCCCGCCTATACCCGCACCTCATTCGAGGAAAATCTCGCCGCCCCCGACCGGCTGCTCGATATCTATGACGGGGCGCGCGCTGGCATGACCCTGAGCGTGCGAAAATCGATGGAAAAAGGCGATGCCCCCGAAGTGGTGGCGGCGACGGTCCTGAGAGCGGCCACCGATCCCACTCCGAAGAGGCGCTACGCGGCGGGAAAAATGGCGCGCCAGGTCAGTCTCCTGCGCCGTTTCGTCCCCGCCTCCGCATTCGACACGAGCCTGCGAAAGCAGCTCGGGCTGCCGGTCTGAGACGGGCGGGCGCCAGCGGCTGGTGCCCGGAAATCACTAGAGCGGGATGAATCTAGGTTGGCGCATAGCCGGCTTCGATGAAGTAATTTCTGCATTCGATTGGAGTGACGGTG
>NZ_JAIUIN010000041.1:0-24382 GCF_020165665.1 Mesorhizobium sp. BH1-1-4 | reverse complement strand
CGGTCCTCCCGGCGGACAAGAAAACTGTCACCCATGCAATCAGTCCATTCTGTTACCTATCTATCCGGTTCGGACACTCGACACCTCTCCCCCGATCGACGGGGGAGAGGAAAGCCGCCAAGCTGTCTAAGGCGGCGCCCATCCTCCTTAGACCGAGACTTTCTTCCTCACCCGAGCCACCAGGCTCCCTTTCCTCTCCCTCCGGAGGGGGGAGAGGTGGCTCGGCGAAGCCGAGACGGAGTGGGGGAACCACCTGGCAACCGCCGCGAACGCAATAAAATGGATCAGGCGCAGGGCGCCTAAGCCGCCTTCTTCCACCCGCTCCGGATATGCTGATACCCCTCGCGATAAACCGCTTCCGGGCTCTCCGAAAAATCGCGCCAAACCTTGGTCGCCGCCGCTAGATCCTTGAGCGAGCGCCCGAACGCCTCGATGGTCAGCCAGTCGTCATAGCCGCTCTTGCGGATCGCCGCGAAAGTCTCTTTCCACGGAATGTTGCCGCGCCCCGGCACGCCGCGATCGTTCTCCGATATGTGGATATGCACGACATTGCGGCGGTGCTTCGTATAGGCGCCGATCGGGTCGGCCTCCTCGATATTGGCGTGGAAGGTGTCGTACATCGCCTTGATGTGCGGCCGGTCGATGGCGTCGATATGTTCCGACAAGTCGGCCATGGTGTTGAGAAGATAACATTCGAAGCGGTTCAGCGCCTCGAGCCCGATGGTGACACCCCGTTTGCCGGCATGGTCGCCGATAGCGCGCTGCGATGCGACCGAGCGCTTCTTTTCGGCGGCAGTCGGCCCGGATCCGGAAAAGGCGCCAAGCGTCGAATGCAGCGGACCGCTCAATGTCCGCGCACCAAGCGCATCGGCGCAATCGATGGCCCATTTCATATAGCCGATACCGGCCTTGCGCGTTGCCGCGTCGGCCGAGATCAGGTTCATTGACGGATCGCCCATCGCCGAGACCGCCGTGCGCTCCAGCCCGATGCGGTCGAGCAGGTCGCCGAGCTTTCTGTAATCATCCGGCGCACCGGCAAAGACCGGTATCTCGACCCCATCGAAGCCCGTCGCCTTGATGTTCCGCAGCAGCGCCTCGTGCTTTTTCGAGACGCTGGTCGTCCATAAGAACATGCACATGCCGATTTTCATCGACGCCCTCCCCCTCATTTGATGGCGCGTACTGGCTGTCCCGTCAGCTTCGCGCAAACTGCCCCTCATCCGGCCGCTTCGCGGCCACCTTCTCCCCGAGGGGAGAAGAGACTTAGCGTCGGCGCCACCTCCTCCTCTCCCTTGGGGGAGAGGTCGGATTGCCCCGAATTGCCCTTTGCAATTCGGCTGGCAATCCGGGTGAGGGGGCCTTCTTTACCCACCGCGCGGCTAAAGCTTCGTCCACGCCCCGTTCTTCTTCGACGACTTCACGCAGGCTTCGATGAAGGCCATGCCCTCGACACCATCCTGAATGGTCGGGAAGGCGACATCCTTTGCCGGCTTGCCACCCTTCTTGCGCGCCGCGCGGATCGCCCGCGCGGCCTCCTGATAGATGTTGGCGAAGCCCTCGAGGTAACCTTCGGGATGACCCGACGGTACGCGGCTGACGCGGCCCGCCACCGGCAGCGCACCGGCGCCATTGCGGGTGATCAACTGCTTGGGCTGGCCGAATGGCGTGTACCAGAGATAGTTGGGATCGGCCTGCACCCATTCCAGCCCGCCCTTCGAACCGTAGATGCGCAGCTTCAGGCCGTTCTCATGACCCGGCGCCACCTGGCTCGCCCAGATCATGCCCTTGGCCGGGTGCGTTTTTCCCGTCGGCTTGAAACGCAGCATGACGTTGACATTGTCGTCGAGCAGCCTGCCCGGCACGAAGGCGTCGAGATCGGCCGACAGGGAGTCGAGTTCGAGCCCGGAAACGAAGCGAGCGAGATTGTAGGCATGGGTGCCGATGTCGCCCAGCGCACCGCCGGCGCCCGCCTGCTTGGGATCGCCGCGCCACGACGCCTGCTTCTGGCCGGTGGCGGCGAGGTCCTCGGTCAGCCAGTCCTGCGGATATTCCGATTGCACGATGCGGATGTCGCCAAGCACGCCCTTGGCCACCATCTCGCGCGCCTGCCGCACCATCGGATAGGCGGTATAATTGTGGGTGAGCACGAACACCTTGCCGGTCTTCTCGACGACCGCCGCGAGCTTCTTGGCTTCGGCGAGCGTCGTGGCCAGCGGCTTGTCGCAGATCACATGGATGCCTGCCTCCAGGAAGGCCTTGGCCGCCGGCACGTGGACATTGTTCGGCGTGACGATGGCCACCGCCTCGATGCCATCCGGGCGCTTCGCCTCGGCCTTGGCCATTTCGGCGTAGGACGCGTAGCTGCGCGAGGGATCGAGCCCGAGTTCGGCTGCCGAGGCTTTCGCACGGGCCGGGTCGGACGACAGGGCGCCCGCAACCAGCACGAAATCATTGTCCAGGCGTGCCGCGATCCGGTGCACCGCGCCGATGAAGGCGCCTTGCCCGCCACCGACCATGCCGTAGCGGATCGGGCCGCCTCCCGTTTCCGACTTCGATGCGCCAACCATGTTTTTCTCCCTCGTATGAATACCTCCCCCAAGGGGGAGCGAAATCGGTGTCAGATTCCCATCATGGCGCGCAGCAGCTTCTTGTCCGTCGTGCCGGCGGCAAAGTCGTCGAATGCCTTCTCGGTCACCCGGATGATGTGGTGCTGGATGAAGGGCGCCCCTTCGGCGGCACCATCCTCAGGATGCTTCAGGCAGCACTCCCACTCCAGCACCGCCCAGGAACCGTAATTGTACTGCGTCAGCTTGGAGAAGATGCCGCCGAAATCCACTTGCCCGTCGCCGAGCGAACGGAAGCGGCCGGCGCGGTTCGTCCAGCTCTGGTAACCGGAGTACACGCCCTGCCGGCCGGTCGGATTGAACTCGGCATCCTTGACGTGGAACGCCTTGATCCGCTCATGATAGATATCGATGAATTCGAGATAGTCGAGCTGCTGCAGCAGGAAGTGCGAAGGGTCGTAATTGATGTTGCAGCGCTTGTGGCCGCCCACGGCGTCGAGGAACATCTCGAAGGTCGCCCCATCGAACACGTCCTCTGAAGGATGGATTTCGTAGCCGACATCGACACCATTGTCCTCATAGACATCAAGGATCGGCTTCCAGCGTTTGCCAAGTTCGCCAAAGGCTTCCTCGATCAGTCCGGCGGGCCGCTGCGGGAAGGGATAGAGGTAAGGGAAAGCCAGCGAGCCGGTGAACGATACCGAGACATCGAGCCCCAGATTGCGCGATGCCTTGGCGCCGAATTTCATCTGTTCGACAGCCCATTCCTGCCGCGCCTTCGGATTGTTGTGCACCGATGGCGGTGCGAAGCCATCCATCTGCGCGTCATAGGCCGGATGCACCGCCACCAACTGCCCCTGCAGATGCGTCGACAGTTCGGTGATCTCGACGCCGGCATCCGTGCAGATCCCCTTCACCTCATCGCAATAGGCCTTGGAAGACGCCGCCTTCTTGAGGTCGAACAGGCGTGCGTCCCAGGTCGGGATCTGAACGCCCTTGTAGCCGAGACCGGCGGCCCATTTGGCGATCGACGCCAGCGAATTGAACGGTGCGGCATCGCCCGCGAACTGTGCCAGAAACAGCCCAGGGCCCTTCATTGTCGTCGGCATCGGCATCCTCCTCGTTTGTCGCGACCCAGCATAGCGCCTGATGGAAGCAGGACCAGTCACTTTGGTCTTATCGCGTCGGACGCTCCGCCGACGCCGCCATTCTGGTATGACCAAATAAGGCAATCTGGTCAAGCCTCGGAATGCACTGAAAAGGCGCTCCGAGAGGGTGAAATAACGGCATATATCGCAATGTAATCAACAAACTAATCCGCCTTGAAAGTTGCGGAGCCTCGGTTGTTGCCGTCTCGAAGAATTTGCTGTAGACCTCAATTCAGGCCCAATTGGTCTAACCAGTTTGCAAGAAATGGCTGGGGATGCGTTGGGGAGGAACCCTTGCGTCGTCTTTCGGCGATGCATGTCGAAGGCAAACCATACGGACGAATCCGGGAAGGACAGACCATGCATCTTTCGACGCACAACTGGATGCGCGCGGAACCGCTTGAGACGACGCTGAAGCGCATCAAGAAATTCGGCTATGAGTCGATCGAGATTTCCGGCGAGCCAGCGCAGTACAAGACCAAGGAGACGCGGGCGTTGCTGAAGGAGCATGGCATTCGCTGCTGGGGCGCGGTGACCTTGATGCTGGGTGAACGCAACCTCGCCGCCAGGGACCAGGGCCAGCGCGAGCGCTCCGTGCAATATGTCAAGGACGTGCTGACCATGGTCGGCGAGCTCGATGGCGAGATCATCACGCTCGTTCCGGCGACAGTCGGCAAGGTGGTCCCGGACGGCACCGAGGAAGAGGAATGGAAGTGGGTCGTCGACGCGACTCGCGAATGCTTCACTCATGCCAAGAAGGTCGGCGTCAAGATCGCCGTCGAACCGCTCAACCGCTTCGAAACCTATCTGTTCAACCGCGGCGCCCAGGCGCTGGCGCTGGCCGACGCGGTCAGCCCCGAATGCGGCGTCTGCCTCGACGCCTACCACATCCACATGGAGGAATTTAACGTCCATGACGCCATCCGGCAGGTCGGAAAGCGCCTGTTCGATTTCCATGTCGCCGACAACAACCGCTTCGCCGCCGGCCTTGGCCAGATCGACTGGCCCAGGATCGTCGCGACCTTGAAGGAAGTCGGCTATGACGGCGCGCTGACCAATGAGTTCGTCGCCCCGGTCGATCGTACGCCGGCGGCACCCTATCCCGACATGGTCGAGCGTCACCCGGTCGATATCTCGCCCGAGCAGCTGAAGTTCATCCAGGACCATGGCTCCAGCGTGCTCACCGAGAAATTCTACACCGACCAGATGCGCATCACCGCCGAAACGCTGCTGCCGCTGATCAAGTAGTCGATTGCCTCTGGGAAATTTGCCCTTCCGCCCGGCCGGCGGCAGGGTTGGGGAAAAACATGCGCATCAAGACCGTCCAAGCCTGGTGGGTCCGCGTCCCGATCGAAGCCGCGAAGCAGCATCGCAGCGACTTCGGCCAGGTGATGACCTTCGACGCCGCCATCCTGCGCATCGAAACCGATGACGGGCTGGTCGGCTGGGGCGAAGGCAAGAACGCCGCCGGCAGCGCCGGCAGCTACGGCGCCCTCGTCCACATGCTGAACCAAGAAGTCGGGCCGCAATTGATCGGCCGCGATCCGGCCGACATTGGCGTCATCTGGGAGATGCTCTACAACGGCGTGCGCCACGAGAGTGCCGCTTACGCGGGCCACGCCATGCCGCAGCTGGCGCGGCGCGGCATGAGCGTCGCCGCAATCAGCGCCGTCGACATCGCGCTTTGGGACATCCTGGGCAAGTCGCTGGGCCAGCCGGTCTGGCGGCTTCTCGGTGGCCGCAAGGTCGATCGTATGCAGGCCTATGCCTCCGGTGGCTGGGCATCGGCCGATGCCATCGGCGAGCAATTGAAATCCTACATCGCCAAGGGCGGCTTCAAGGCGTTGAAGATGCGGGTCGGCGCCATGGATGGCGCGGCGCACATTTCCGCCGCCCGCGTGCGCGCCGCGCGCCAGGCGCTCGGCCCCGATGTCGAGCTGATGGTCGATGCCCACGGCACCTATACGGTCGGCGAAGCCAAGCGCTTCATCCATCTCGTCGGCGATCTCGACCTCGCCTGGTTCGAGGAGCCCGTGATCGCCGACGACAAGCCAGGCATGGCCGAAGTGCGCGCCGCCGGCACCGTTCCGATCGCCACCGGCGAAAGCGAGGCGACGCGCTATGCCTTCCGCGACCTCGCCGTGCTCAAGGCGGCCGACATCTTTCAGCCGGACCCGGCGTTCTGCGGTGGCATCAGCGAGGCAATGAAGATCGGCACCATCGCCAGCGCCTTCAATTTGCGCTTCGCGCCGCATCTATGGGCCGGCGCGCCATGCTTCTTCGCCGGGCTGCATGTCTGTGCCGCATCGCCTTCGAGTTTCACGGTCGAATATTCGCTCGGCGCCAATCCGATGATCCACGATCTGGTCGAAGAGACTGTCGAAGCCAGGGACGGTATGATAGCGATCCCGGGAAAGCCCGGATTGGGATTCACCGTTTCGGAGCGATTCCTGGAGGCGCACGCGCAACGCTGTTGACGATGAAAGAAAAGAACCTTCTCGCGGAACTCGCCGCCTATCTGTTCTCCCACTCGGACAAGGAGACCGGACGCACGCCATCGGAACGTGAACTGGCGGAGCATTTCGCCGTCAGTCGCGGCCAGATCCGTGAAGCGCTCGCCATTCTCGAGGCCATGCGCATCGTCGAGCGCCGCGCCAAATCAGGCATCTATGTCGACACCAAACAGGCCAGCGTCGAGGCGCTGGCGCTGTTCGCCCGCGCCGGCCTGCCGCTCGATCCGCTGCAGATCTATGAAACGGTCGAGTTGCGCAAGATCCATGAGATCAAGGCGGCGGAGCTTGCCTGCTCGCGCGCCACCGAGGAGAATTTCGAACGGCTGCGCGAAATCTTGAAGGCGTCCGAGGAGCGTATCGCCGCTGGCGAAGGCTTGGCCAAGGAAGACCGCGAATTCCACCTCGAAATCGTCCGCGCCACCAAGAACAGCGTCTTCCACAACATCTGCAGCGTCTATTATCTGATGGGCGAGCAGCGCCTGCCGATCTACTTCAACGACCCCGAACGCAGCGTGCGCTCGCATGCCGAGCACGTGCAGATCTACGAGGCTCTGCTGCGTCGCGACGGCAATCTCGCCCAGGCGCTGATGAGTGCCCATCTGCAGGGCGCGGAGAGCTATTGGAAGGGGTTGATCGAGGGCGGCAAGGCGGCCGCGCCCACGAGTCCGGCGCTCGAAAAGGCCTGACCGTGGCTCAGACCGTGCCAAAGATCCTGTCGACCCATCCGCTGCACCCACGCGCCTCGGCCAAGCTCGCCGGCGCCGGTCAACTCGTCATCGCTTCAGCGCTCGATGCCGTCACCTTGGCCAGGGAGGCGAAGGACGCCGACATCGTCATCGTGCGCGCGCCGCTGCCGCCGGCACTGTTCGAGGGCGCCTGGAAACTGAGGGCCGCGATCCGCCATGGCGCCGGGCTCGACATGATCCCGATGGAGGCAGCCTTGGCAGCCGGCGTGCTCGTGGCCAACGTGCCGGCGGTCAACGCCCGCTCGGTCGCCGAGCATGTCATGTTCACCGCGCTTGCGCTGCTCCGGCAATTCCGCAGGGTCGACCGCGACCTGCGCGCCAAGGGTTGGCTCGCCGGCCGCGAGCATGCCAATTCCAACATCGAACTCGCCGGCAAGACCATCGGCATCGTCGGCCTTGGCGCCGTCGGGCAAGCGGTCGGTCACATCGCAGCGCACGGCTTCGACCTGAAAGTGGTGGCGACGACGCGCAGCATGCAGCCGGCGCCGGAAAAAGTCGGTTTCCTGTCGATCGACGCGCTGGTCGAGCAGAGCGATATCATCGTTCTCTGCTGCCCGCTGACGCCGGAGACACGCGGCCTGATCAGCCGCGAGCGCATCGCCCGCATGAAACCCAACGCACTGCTGATCAACGTGTCGCGCGGGCCGGTGGTCGACGATGACGCGCTGATCGATGCCTTGCGGGAGCGCCGCATCGGCGGTGCCGCGCTCGATGTTTTCTCGACGCAGCCGCTGCCGTCGAACCATCCCTATTTCGGCTTCGACAATGTCATCATCACCCCGCATATGGCGGGCATTACCGAAGAATCGATGATGCGCATGGGCGTCGGCGCGGCCGGCGAAGCCCTGCTGGTGCTGGCGGGCAAGCTGCCGGTCAATCTGCGCAATCCTGAAGTGGTCGATCACTACCGGCGGCGGTTTCCAAACCAGATATAGCAATCGCGCTTTCGCCCCATTTCTTAGCGACCCTGCGGCCATGTCCGGTCTTCGCCACGCTTTTCTGGCTGCCACCGCTCTCCTGGTCTGCGCCTTGCCATCCCCGGCAATGGCCGAGAGCAGCTATGTCTATTGCGACAACGGGCTGCGCTGCTTCAAGGCGCCCTGCCCATCGAACAGCGTGCTCGACCTCGCCACCGGCAAGATCATCAAAGGTGTCTCGATCGACACCAGTCGATTGCCGCCGAAGGACAAGGCGATGACCGATGCGTCCGACGTGCTTTATGCCGGCAAGATCGTCGTCAGGGGATCTATGGAACATCGAACCCAGACCTTCACCGGCAAGGACTACAGCCTGCCTTGGCTGGTCGCGACGAGCATCGTGCGCACCGCCAAGGACAGTGAGCGCAAGCACTGCTTCTCACGCAAGCAATGATCGCCAAGAGCATGCTTCCGGCCTGAAGCGGAACAGAACTGTCAGGAGGCCAGCAAAGCCTCCATCGAGGCGGCGATCCTCAACAAGCGGCGGTCATGACCGTTGCGCGCGACCAGCATCAAGCCGGCAGGCGGCGTCATGGCTGGCATCGGCAATGAGATCGCGCAGAGGTCGAACTGATTGGCGACCTGGGTGTTGCGCAACAGCAGCCCTTCGGTGCGCTCGCGCAGTTCGGCATCCTTGGCCAGGGAGGCGATGGTCGGCGCCGTCACAGGCGTGGTCGGCAACGCCAGCACGTCAACCGACGCCAGCCGCTCATCCATGGCGGCGGCCAGCGCTGCGCGGCGGCGCAGCGCCCTGATATAGATCGGAGCCGTCAGCAGTGCCGCCCGCGCCAAAGGCCCGCTGACATGCGGGTCGACAGCCACGGGTGCGCCGGTCGCCAGCCAGTCGGCATGCACTTCGGCTCCTTCCATGGCCGCGATCGAACCGCGCTTAGTGGCCGTGCGCAACTCCGCGATAATGTCGTCGATCGACAGATCCGCAATGTGCGCGCCGGCCTGTTCGATCCTGCCAAGACAATGCTGAAAGACCGCGGCAACCTCGCCCTCTATGTCGCCGAAAAGAACGCCGCGCGGAATGCCAATGCGAAGCCCGGCGAGTGGAATGGCTGCCAATTCGTTCGACACCTCGCCGGCCATCACCGCGTCGGCGGCGGCGCATTGCGAGACGGTTCGGGCGAGCGGCCCGACCGAGTCCAATGTGCCCGAAAGCGGAAAGGCGCCGGTCAGCGGCACGCGCCGCGCTGTCGGTTTGAAGCCGACGACACCATTGAGCGCCGCCGGAATGCGGATCGAGCCACCGGTGTCGGATCCGATCGAGATGTCGCTTGTGCCCTCGCCAACAGACACGCCGGCGCCCGAGGACGAACCGCCTGGAATGCGCCTAGGGTCGACGGCATTGCCTGGCGTTCCGTAATGCATGTTGTCGCCGATCGCGGTGAAGGCGAATTCGGTCATGTTGGTCTTGCCGATGATGACCGCACCGGCTTGCCGAAGCCGGCTGACGATGGCCGCGTCGCGCTGAGCCGGCGCAGCGGTCTTGCGCATCAGCGAGCCGGCCGTCGTTGGTTCGCCGGCGACATCGAACAGATCCTTGATCGAGACGATGGTGCCGTCGAGTGGGCCAAGCGTCACGCCGGCTCGTTTGCGGGCCTCGCTGGCGTCAGCCGCGGCCCGTGTCGCTTCGGCATAAAGCTTCGTGAAGACCTTCTCGTCGGCCGCACGGTTGGCAAGACGTGACAGGATGATTTCGAGATGGTCGCGGATTGATTGCATGTCGATGTCGGACTCCGCCAGGATAAAACGTCCTTAGGGCAAGCAGCCGCCAGGCCCGCGAAACGAATAACCCGGCCAGCGTGCCTTTGCACCTGCCAGCGATAGGAAGATACTGATGCTGTACAAGGGCAGCTGCCACTGCGGCAAGGTTGCTTTCGAGGTGGAAGGCGAGCTTGGCGGCGTCATCAGGTGCAATTGTTCGATCTGTGCCCGCAAGGCCGCGCTGCTATGGGCCGTGCCACATGACAAGCTTACCCTCATTGCCTGGGGCGATGATCTTGGCCGCTACACATTCGGCGATGCGAAAATAGCGCACCGTTTCTGCCGCAGCTGCGGCCTCCATCCCTTCGCCGAGGATGTCAGCGCAGGTGCGGAGCACAGCGCTTACATCAACATCAACTGTATCGATGATGTCGACCCGTCTACCTTGTCGATCTTCGATTTCGACGGGCGTTCGGCTTGAAGCCGACTGCTACCGGTAGCCTGTCGCATCGGCTGGCTTGCCGGCATCCTGAACCTCCGGAACATAGCGCCAGGCATCGGGCCGCGAGCCGTCGAGATCGGTAAAGCCATAGACTTGCGCCAGCCCTCCACTGGACAGCGACTGACCGTTCCAGCGCGAGCGATCCGGATCCGCCGCCAAGGCAGCCACGGCGCGGCCGACGAAGCGCGGCGTCTCGGAAATGACAAAATGCGGCACTTTCGCCGTCGCGTCGCGCCAGTTTTCCTCGGCGACGCCATAAATCTCCAGCATCATTTCCGATCGCATCCAGCCCGGCGTCAGCGAGACCGATGTGGCGCCGTGTTTCGCCAAGTCCTTGGCGTGGGCCCAGGCCATGCGGTTCACCGCCACCTTGGCAAGGTCGTAGAAGGGCGACAGGCGATAATGCTCGGCATTGTATGCGGCGGTGCCGTCGGTGATTTCGACCAGCAGCCCGCCCGGCCGCTCGATCATCAGCGGCAAGGCATGGTGCGCGGTGATCAGATGCGTGTCGATGGCCAGGCGTAGCATGCGCAGGCCGTTCTCCAGATTGTGCTCCCAGACCGGCTTGTCCCATTCGAACAGCTTTTCGCCGCCCCAGACATCGTTGACCAGTATGTCGAGCCGACCCTGCTCGGCGCGAATGCGCCCGACCAGCCCGCGCACGTCGTCGGCGATCAGATGATCCACCTTCACGGCGATGCCCTTGCCGCCATTCGCGGTGACCAATTCCGCCGTCTCCTCGATGGTCTCCGACCGGGCATATTCGGATTGCTGGCCGCGCGTGCTCCGCCCCGTGACATACACAGTTGCACCGGCGACACCGAGTTCGACCGCTATGCCGCGCCCGGCGCCTCGTGTGCCGCCGGCAACCAGGGCAACTTTTCCTTGCAACGTCATTGAACTCTCCCAAAACAGCATCATCGATCAAATCCGAGCTGGCTAATGCCGCTCGCAACATATATAAATGATCATTCGGTTATATTGGAATGTCAAGATGACCCGTCCCAAAACCCGGTCCGACGAGCAGGTGCTGGAAGCCGCCTTGCGATTGATCCACGAGCATGGCCCGGAGGCGCTCACCTTCGAGCGTCTGGCTAAAGCCTGCGGCCTGTCCGGCGCAACCCTGGTGCAGCGGTTCAAGAACAAGGCTCGGTTGAAGCAGCGCACCTTGCTGCATGCCTGGGACGACCTGGACGACAAGACAAGGGCGCTCGCCGCCAGCATGCCCAAGACCCCGGCCGGCGCCATCGACTTGCTGGTGGCGCTGTCGCAGGGCTATGGCGGCATCGAGTCCTATGCCGAAGGCCTGCTCGTCTTGCGCGAGGATCTGCGCGATCCCGTGCTCAGGGCGCGCGGCGCGGCCTGGAAGGCATTCCTGTGCACCGCTCTTGCGTCCTGCTTCGCTGAAGTCGACGACCCGCCACAAGACGTCGGCCTGCTGATGGCGTCGCATTGGCAAGGTGCCTTGCTATGGTGGAGCTTCGATCCGACGATCGAAGTGGCCGTCTATGTCGAGGACAGTCTCGACCGCTTCGTCGCTGCCATCTCAACGCAAACGGCCCGAAAACCGTAGGGTTCCCGGGCCGTTGCCAGTGGTGGCTGTTGGAGAGACTATTCGGCCTGCTTCGGGCCGCGCAGGAACACCACGATGGCAGCCAGCAGCGTTGCGATGCCGCAATAGGCAAAGGCGCTGGCAACGCCTGCATGGTCGACCAGCAGGCCGCCAAACACAGCGCCCATCGCGATCGCCACCTGGAAGGTCGCCACCATCAGGCCGCCAGCGCTCTCGGCCTGGTCGGGCGCTGCCCGCACCAGCCAGCTCTGCAGCCCGACCGGCACCGCGCCGAAGGCGAAGCCCCAGGCCGCGACGGCAGCGGCGGCGATCATGGGCGACGCGCCAAGGATCAGCATCGAGGCGGCCGCCAATGCGATCAGCAGCGGTGCCAGCGCAACCGCTGCCTTGAGGTTGCGTTCGGCAAGGAAGCCGCCGGCAATGTTGCCGAAGAAGCCGCCAATGCCATAGGCCAGCAGCACCAGCGAGATCGTCTCGATGTTGAGCACCGGCACCTTCTCGAGGAAGGGACGGACATAGGTGAAGCCGGCAAAGTGCCCGGACGCGACCAGCAGCACGACCAGCAGGGCAACCCTGATCGACGGCCGCTCCAGCACTTCTAGCAAGGTTCGGAAGCTCGCGACACCGACCGGCGGCAGCTTCGGAATGGTGGCCAACTGCACCAGCAGCGCTAATGCCCCGACGAGGGTCGCGATCATGAAGGCCGTGCGCCAGCCCCAGATGTCGCCGACATAGGCGCCGACCGGAGCGGCGGTGACGGTGGCCAGCGACACGCCGGTGAGGATGATCGACATGGCGCGCGGCATCAGCCGCATCGGCACCAGCCGCAGCGCCATGGCCGCCGACATCGCCCAGAAGCCGCCAAGGGCGACACCGAGCACGACACGGGCGAGCAGAAGCGTGGTTAGCGACGAGGCGAAGGTGGCCAGGAGGTTGGAAAGGATGAGGAAAACCGTCAGCATCCACATCACCAGCCTGCGGTCCATGCGCCTTGTGACGATGGCCATGGTGGGCGCGGCGATGGCGCCGACGATGGCGGTTGCCGTCACCGCCTGGCCGGCCACGCCTTCGCTGACGCCGAGATCACGCGCCATCGGCGTCAGCAGGCTGGCGGGCAGGAATTCGGCGGTGACAAGGCCGAAAACGCCCAGGGCCAGCGAGACGACCGCGCCCCACGCCGGTTCGGTTCGTTCATCGGATTCGACGGGGTTGAGAAGTGCGGCGTCAATGGCGCCTGTCGCGGGTTCGGCCATGGTCGGTCTCCGATCTGTTTGCGGCGCCGCATGGAAAATGACCGGCTCGGGTTCCACCCGTTACATGCCTCGCCGCCATGGCTTGGCTATGCGGCCGGTCTACGGTTCGTTGCAACGCAGCATTGGGCTGCAACGCAACATGGGAGTGACAAGTTGGAGTTTCCATGTTAGAAACTCCGGAATGAATTACAATTCGTCCAAAATGGCGCGGCCGACTTCTGGCGACCCGCTGAGCGACATGCTGCGCGGATTGCGTCTCGACGGCGTCGACTATGGCCGCTGCGTGTTGGGCGAGCCTTGGGCCGTTTCCTTCCCGGCCCAGAAAGCCGCGCGGTTTCATTTCATCGGCCAGCAGGGCTGCTGGCTGTTCTCACCAGCCAGGGAGTGGATCGAACTCTCGGTGGGCGACGCACTTCTGATCCCGCGCGGTGACGAGCATGTCCTGGCCAGCGCGCCCGGCGTGCCCCCGGTGCCGATCGGCCGCTACACGATCGAACCGGTGTGCGAGAACATCTACGACGTCTCCAACGAGTGCGGCGGCCCCAAGACCTTGCTGTTTTGCGGCAGCATGCATTTCAATCTCGACGGCTCGCATCCGCTGCTCGACATGATGCCCACCCTGATGCAGGCGCACAAGTTGATGGCGAACGCGCCGGGCATTCAGCATCTGCTCGACGCGATGGCCGGCGAGGTGACGATGGACCGGGTCGGTTCCGGCGGGATCCTTGCCCGCCTTGCCGATGTGCTCGCCGCCACGATCATCCGCTCCTGGGTGGAGAACGGCTGCGGCGATGCCACCGGCTGGATCGCCGCCGTCCGCAATCCCGACGTCGGCAAGGTGCTGGCGACCATCCACCTGCAGCCGGATCGCGATTGGAGCGTCGAGGCACTGGCGCGGATGATGGGAGCCTCGCGCTCGGCTTTTGCCCAGCGCTTCGCCACGGTGGTCGGAGAAACACCGGCCAAATATGTGCTGCGCGTGCGCATGCATCAGGCCAGGCAATGGCTGGCGCGGGACGGCATGAGGGTATCGGTCGCGGCGGCGAAACTGGGCTATGATTCGGAAGCATCCTTCAGCCGTGCCTTCAAGCGGGTGATGGGCGTGGCGCCGAGCCATCTGCGCCATAGCGGTGCCGGCGAAGAGCCGTCCTGACGTCAGCCACCAAAATCACTTCCAATCCTTCCCGGTCTGGAGGAATTGCCAGGTCTTTTGGACGCAGCGTCATGGCCGGCCGGCATCCGGCGGATAAGCTGGCCCGTGGAGGAAGTCCCATGGCCAATCATTTCGCACTGCTCGCGCTTGGTGTCCTGTCGGTCATTCCCGGACGCGCCTTTGCCCTCGAGGACAGCTATCTGCCGGCAGGAAAGATCCCCTACGTCGCCGAGGCGCCAGACCAGCCGCAGCGCCTGGGACCACTGTGGGGCGAAAGGGCCAAGGGTCCAGCCGGAACATTACTGAAAGTCCCGGGCAACTGGCGCGCCCCCGTCCACGCGCACACCGCCGACTATCGCGCCGTGGTCATCCAGGGCCTATGGGCGCACTGGCAGATGGAGGGCGGTGAGGCGACCAAGGTCGAACTGCCGCCTGGCTCCTACTGGACCCAGAAGGCCAACGAGATGCATGACGACGCCTGCCTCTCGGACACCGAATGCGTGATCCTTTTGCTCAACACCGAACCCTACGAGACCTATCTGCCGAAGTAGAGACCGGACGAACCGTTCGAGCGGCATTGCCCCCCGACATTGATTGCAGAGGGCAGTCATGCTATACATCTGGTTGAGGTGCCGAGTCGCGCCAAGAACCCGCCGCGAGGCGGGTTTTGTTTTGGGGCGCTGTCCAAGGTGCTTCTCCGCGACACCTCGGTCGCGACGTCATCCAGCGTGCCGTAAGCTCACGCCGCTGCCCTTGTCGAACAGCACCACCTTGTCCGGGTTCCAGGCAAAACGCACCGGCTGCTCGATCGCGACATCGGTCCTGGCCGGCACCGTGGCGCGCAGGGTAGTGTCGCCGACCCGCAGCGTCAGGATCTTTTCGACGCCATGGTTCTCGACGTCGTGGACACGCGCCTCGACCGGTGCGCCGCTTTCCAGATAGACATCCTCCGGACGAATGCCGAAGACGAGCGGGCGCCCCTCGGTCGCCGCACCCGCTTTGGCTCCCCCCGCGAACGGCAGTTCGAAATTCAGCGGTGCCATCACCGCGCGGCCGTTCACCAGCCTGCCGTCGATGAGGTTCATCGGCGGCGAACCGACGAAGCTCGCCACATAGGTGTCGCGCGGATTGTTGTAGATCTCGTGCGGCGTGCCGGTCTGGATGATGCGGCCATGATTGAGCACACCAACCTTGTCGCCCATCGACATAGCCTCGATCTGGTCGTGGGTCACGAACAGGAAGGTGGCGCCGAGCTGTATCTGTAGGTTCTTCAACTCGGTGCGCAGCGCCTCGCGCAATTTGGCGTCGAGCGCCGACAGCGGCTCGTCCATCAGGAATACGCGCGGCTTGCGCACGATGGCGCGGCCGATGGACACCCGTTGCATCTCGCCGCCGGACAGCCGGTCGGTCTTGCGGTCGAGCAGATGCTCGATCCTGAGCGTGCGGGCGGCGCGGTCGACGCGATCCTTGATCTCGGCGTCCGGCAGCCGGCGGATCTTCGGCTTCAGCGGAAATTCGAGGTTCTCGCGCACCGTGTAGCGCGGATAGAGCGAGTATTGCTGCAGCACCAGCGCCACGTCGCGCTCGGCCGCGCCCCAGTCGGCAACGTCGACCCCATCGATGAAGACCTGGCCTTCGCTCGGCTTTTCCAGCCCGGCGATCAGCCGCAGCGTCGTCGTCTTGCCGGCGCCCGTCTCGCCGAGCAGGACGAAGAATTCGCCATCGGCAATGTCGAGGTCGAGCCCGGTCAAGGCCGTGTGGTTGCCGAAAGTCTTGGAGATGTTCTTGAGCTGGATATGGGCCATCAGAGCCTCACCTCAAGCGACTTGCCGCTTGCCTTGTCGAAGAAATGCGCCTGCGTCGGATCGATCCTGGCGAACACTTTCTCGCCGGGACCGCTGACGAAGCCGCTCTTGGTGCGCGCTCTCAGCATCTTGGTGCCGACCTTCAGGTCGACGATGTCGAAGGAGCCGAGCGGCTCGACGATCTGGGTCTCGACGGCCATGAAGCCGTCGGCCGCGTCACGGCGAATGAGCACCCCTTCGGGCCGGATACCGAGCGCCAACCCATCGCCGGCATGACCGTTGAGCTTCGACAGCAGCGTGCTGGGAAACTCGAAGCCGGTAGCCGCGTCGCCCACGGTCACCGATGCGGCCGAGGCTTTCTCCGTCACCGCCGCGTCAGCGACATTCATCACCGGGCTGCCGACGAACTGGGCCACGAACAGATTGGCCGGCCGCGAATAGACCTCGTCGGGCGTTCCCACCTGCTGCAGCACGCCCTCATGCATGATGACGATGCGATCAGCTAGGCTCATCGCCTCGATCTGGTCGTGCGTCACATAGATGGTGGTCGAGCCCTGCTTGATGTGCAGCCGCTTGATCTCGGCCCGCATCTCCTCGCGCAGCTTGGCGTCGAGCGCGCCGATCGGCTCGTCCATCAGCATCGCCTTCGGCCGCCGCACCAGCGCCCGGCCGATCGCCACCCGCTGCATGTCGCCGCCCGACAGTGCCGACGGCTTCTTCGCCAGCAAATCCGTTATCTGCAGCGTCTTGGCGACCGAGCGCACTTCCTGGTCGATCTCGCTTTTGCTCTTGCGCGTGGCGCGCAAGGGAAAGGCGATGTTCTCGTAGACGCTCATGTGCGGGTACAGCGAGAACGACTGGAACACCATGGCGATGTCGCGGTCGGCGGCCTTCAGATGCTGGACCGGTTTGCCGTCGATGAGGATGTCGCCCTCGTCGATGGTTTCCAGTCCGGCGATGGCGCGCAAGGTCGTCGTCTTGCCGCAGCCGGACTGGCCGAGCAGCACGATGAACTCATTGTCCGCGATCTTTAGGTTGAGGTCCTTGATGACCTGGACGGCACCGAAGAATTTCTGGACGCCGCGAAGCTCGATCTGGGTCAATGCTGTGCTCCCGGATTTCGCGCATCCGCGCCATGACCGGTGCCGGCCTGTTCCTCCGGCGCGATCTTCGAGGTGATGTTGAAGCCGATCAGCCCGATCAGGATGATGGTCAGGCCGTAGGTGTGCAGGGTCATGTTCCAGGGTTGGCACAGCGCCACGATGCCGAGCACCATGAGTATCTGCGAGCCCGGTTCCAGATATTTCTGATTGATGGTGCGAAAGCTCATTTGCGGATCGCTCCGAAGGACATGCCGCGCAGCAGATGATTGCGAAGCAGGAAGGTGAAGATGGCGACCGGCAGCAGGAACAGGAAGGTTCCGGCGGCGATCACCGTCCAGTCAGGCAGGCCGGAGCCGACCTGGCTCGGGATGAAGGGCGGCGCCGTCTGGGCGCGGCGGTTGGTCATGATCAGCGCGAAGGCGTATTCGTTCCAGGCCGTGATGAAGCAGAAGACGGCGGTGGCGGCGATGCCGGTGGCGGCCTCGGGCAGCACGATCTTGAAGAAGGCTTCCATGCGGGTGTAGCCGTCGACGAGTGCCGCCTCCTCATACTCCTTCGGGATTTCGTCCATGAAACCCTTCATCAGCCACACCGAGAAGGACAGGTTGAAGGCGGTGTAGAGGATGATCAGGCCTATGTGGGTATCGTTGAGGCCGACCGCGCGGTACATCAGGAACATCGGGATCGCCACCACCACCGGGGGCAGCATGCGCGTCGACAGGATGAAGAAGAGCAGGTCCGCCTCTCCTTTCACCTTGAAGCGCGAGAAGCCATAGGCGGTGAACGTGCCCATGCCGACCGCCAGCACCGTCGACGTGATGGCGATGATCAGCGAGTTCAGGAAGCGGCTCGGATAGCCCGACCACTGCACCTGGCCCTTGCCGTCGCGCACGATCTTTTCACCACCGTCGAACACAACACGCTCCCACCATGGCGCCGCGGCGTACTCTTCCGGCGACGGCGGACTGCGCAATTGGGAGCGCTTGGTGAACAGCTTCACGAAGGGCGAAATCTCCGGCTGGAAGACGACGGTCGGCGGAATGGTGGTGGCAAGATTGCGCGGCTTGAACGCCGTCGAGGCGATCCAGTAGATCGGCGCCAGGAAGATGATGGTCACCAACAGCACGGCGACGATGGCGACGCGGTTGAAGGTGATTTCGGAAGAAGTGCGGACGGCGGCCATCTCAGCGCTCCTTCACCTTGTTGAGGTATTTGACGTAGATGTTGGTGATCGCCAGCACCATGATCAGCACGATATAGGCCATCGCGCAGGAGCGCCCGGTCTGCCATTCCTGGAAGGCCATCTTGTAGAGCCGGATCGAGATCAGCTCCGCCGTCGGCTGGCTGGTCAGGATGTAGGCGAGATCGAAAGTCTTGAATGCTTCCATGGTGCGGAAAATGACCGCGATCATCAGGATCGGCGCGACCAGCGGCAGCGTGATGCGGAAGAAGGTATAGAACGGCCCGGCGCGGTCGATCGCGGCGGCCTCATAGAGATGCTTCGGCACCGCCGACAGCCCGGCCAGCGACAGCAGCATGACGAAGGGCGACCACATCCAGATGTCGGTCAACGCAACGGCGTAGAGCGCCATCTTGGGATCGGCCAGCCACTCGAAATTGCCGAGCCCGAGCGCATAGTTGATGACGCCCCATGACGGGTCGTAAAGCAGCTTCCAGAACAGCCCGACCACCGCCATCGACAGCATCATCGGCAGCAGCAGCAGCGTGGTGATAAGGCCCTTGAGCGGAATATCCCGGTTGAGCAGCATCGCCACGCCGAAGCCGACCAGGAGCTGTCCGACGACCGAGACAATCACGTATTTCGCCGTAATGGCGAAGTTCGCCCAGACATAGGGGTCGTTGAGCAGGTCGCGATAGTTCTGCAGCCCGACGAAATTCGCCGGCGCATTGGTCGACGCGCGAAAATCGGTGAAGGAATAGCCGAGCGAGTAGATCAGCGGAAAAATGTTGAAGACGATCAGGAACAGAACCGTCGGAATGATGAAGAGATTGCGGATGGAAATATCGCTCAGGCCGCGTGCCGCGGCGCGCGAGGATCTGTCGAGGGTGGTGATCATCGTGGTCGCCAAGACCCTGCTCCCGGTTCAAGAAAAAGAAACGGAGGAGGCGACACCGCCCCCTCCGCGGGACATGAAGGATTATTGCACGCGGCCGTATTTCTTGAAGGTCGCGTTCCAGTCGCCAGCCAGTGCGTCCAGCGTTTCCTTGGCGGTGCCACTGCCGCCGATCATGTAGGGGTAGATGCGCTGGTTGAGCTGCTGCAGCAGTTCGGCGTATTCCGGCACCGCCCAGAAGTCCTTCACCTTGAACATGGTCTCGTAGAAGGCCTTGTTGTAGGGCGTGGCGTTCTGGAACTCAGGCGACTTGAGCACTGCCTGGCTGCAGGTGTAGCCGCCAAGGGCCGCCCACTTCTTCTGGGTCTCGTCCTTGATGAACCATTCGAGGAACTTCATCGCCTCGTCCTGCTTCTTCGAGTACGAAATGACGGAGATGCCTTGCCCGCCGAGTGCGGCGAACTGGTCGCCATTTGGACCGGGAGGATTGGCGAAGAAGCCGGTGTTCTTGGCATTCGGGTTCGACGCCTCGTTGATCAGCGAGGGGAAGAACGCGAAGAAGTTCATGCTCATCGCGGCCAGGTTTTCCGTGATTGCCTGGTTGTCCTCGACGAAGAACGATTTGGCCCAGCCCGGAGGCGTGAACTTGTAGAGTTCCTTGTAGGCATCGAGCGCGGCAACCGCCTTGTCGGAGTTGATATGGCCGTCGACCTTGTAGGTCGTGTAGTCGCCCAACTCACCGCCATAGGAGAACAGCGCGTTCTCGAAGCCCATCGCCATCGCGTCATAGGAATTGTCGGTGTAGATGGCGATGCCGTATCTCTTCTGGTCGGGCCGGTGGAAGAACTCCGCGATGTCGCGCAGCGCCTTGAAATCCTTCGGCACGTCGAGGTCGTAGCCATACTTGGCCTTGAAGGCTTCCTTCTCCTTCGGATCCTCGAACCAGTCCTTGCGATAGGACCAGCCGACGGCGTCGCCCTCGAGCGGGATCGCCCAGTATTTGCCGCTGTTGCCGGGATACTCGGCATAATATTTCACCGTCGCCGGTGCCATGACGTTGCCGAGATCATGCTTCTTGAAGAAATCGGTCAGGTCCACATAGTGGCCACCGGTGGAGCCGGCGCCGAGCCACTGCGAGTCGCCAACAACCAGGTCATAGGCGTCGCCATGGGCGTTGAACTCGGTGAAGGCCTTGGTCTGGAAGTCGGACCAGGGCGTGGTTTCCACCGTGATCTTGACGCCGGTTTCCTTCTCGTACTCGTTGCCGAGTTCCTGCAGGTAATTGGCCGGATCCCATTCCGCCCAGAAGATGGTGAGCGACTTTTCCTGCGCGTAGACGGACGTTCCGCAGGCAAGCGTTAAGCCGATACCAGCAAGCACGCTGGTCACTAACTTGCGCATAATGATTTCCTCCCTTGTGCGCATTCTACCTTGTCTTGCGAGCCGGCGACGGAGCCGGCCCTGGTAGTTCCTCCGTGGTCGCGCTTTTCCAAACTTGGAGCCTCCTCGCTCTGTCCGGAAATGGATCGCAGCCCTCACTTTCGATCCGCTTTTCTTTCCAAATCTGGTATTACCAATTGTGAATGCCCGTCAAGCCCTTTCTTGAGCAAGGATGCCGGACAAAGTCAGCGAATTTCAGACTTATCCAACTGTTTTCACTATCTTTTCCTACTCATTGATACGTTTTGGCCTTGTGTGGACTTTTGCATTGGAACTAATATCGGCAGTCGACACTCAAATCTGGTCCAACCAGATAAGCGCTATTTCTGCGTCGTTGCCAGCATGATCCGGGCCGTGTCGGCGCCCGACTCGGCGATCGCCGCCCGCACCAGCGCACGCGCCGCCCATTGCGCGACCGACATCGTCCGGCGGCTGTCCAACCCCCATATATCCTTGAGCACGATCAGCACCTCGACGCCGAAGATCAGCGACAGCGCCTGCGCCAGCCGCTTGAGGTCGCGCGGCGGCAGGCGATCCTTGAGCGGCGCGAGCGCCTCCTTCAGCAATTCGACGCGATGGCCGCGCGTGAAGGCCGGCTCGCCGCCCAGCGTGCCCGCCTGGCGCCGCGCCCATTGATCGAGCGACAGTTTCAGCGCCGCCTTGAATGTCGCCTCGAAGGCCTCGATGCGCGGCATGGCGGTATCGAACAGTTCGGCCACGCGGCGCTCGGCATCGGCGGCGGTGGATTTCCAGGTGAGGATCGGCCCGAGCCCCTCGTCGACGACCGCCTGCACCAAGGCTGCCTGGCTGGGAAAATAGCGATAGGCGGTGGCGCGGGACACTTGCGCCGCCTCCGCCACCTCGCTGACCGACGGCGTGACACCCGCCTGCATCAACCTTGTCGCCGTCTCCAGCATCAGCCGTTTCGTACGCGCGCGGGGTCCGCGCTCGGCTCTCTCACCGGCATCGTCGTTCGTTGCGGGTTGTTGACGTGAGACATCCATACCAATACGATACGCGCGTCTCAAAAAATTGCAATGGCAGCCGGTGCGATCCTGGCGATGAGATACAAGCATCGCAGCCGCCGGGATTGGGAACCTTGATGAAGCGCGTCTATGTGGTGGGCACGGCTGACACGAAGGGCGAGGAACTCGGCTTCCTGGCCGACGCCATCGCTGCCACCGGCGCCCTCGTCTGCCGTGTCGATGTCGGAACGCGCGAGGCAACAATATCCGTCGACATCGGCGCCAAGGATGTCGCGGCGCATCATCCCGCCGGCGGCACGGCCGTGCTCGGCGGCAATGACCGTGGCGCGGCTGTCGCCGCCATGGGCGTCGCCTTCACCCGTTTCATCCAGTCGCGAAATGACATTGCCGGCGTGATCGGCGTTGGCGGCGGCGGCGGCACCTCGATTATCACCGCGGGCATGCGCGCGCTGCCGCTCGGCCTGCCCAAGATCATGGTCTCGACGCTGGCCTCCGGCGACACCGCCCCTTACGTCGACGTCTCCGATATCATCATGATGCCATCGGTGACTGATATGGCCGGGCTGAACCGGCTCTCCCGGGTCGTGCTGCACAACGCCGCTCAGGCGATTTCAGGCATGGCAGGCAATCCAGCACCGGCAGCGGACGGCAAGGCGTCGATCGGCCTCACCATGTTCGGCGTCACCACGCCTTGCGTGACCGCAATCGCCGATCAATTGCGCGACATCTACGACTGCATGGTGTTCCACGCCACCGGCACCGGCGGCCGCAGCATGGAGAAACTGGCCGACAGCGGCCTGCTGTCGGGTGTCATCGACATCACCACGACGGAGGTCTGCGACCTGCTGTTCGGCGGCGTGCTGCCGGCGACACAGGATCGGTTCGGCGCCGTCGCCCGCACCGGCCTGCCCTATGTCGGTTCGGTGGGCGCGCTCGACATGGTCAATTTCTGGGCGCCTTCGACCATCCCGGAACGGTATCGTGGCCGCCTGTTCTACGAGCACAACCCGAATGTCACGCTGATGCGCACGACCGCGCGGGAATGCCGCGCGATCGGCGAATGGATCGGTGCCAAACTCGCTTTGTGCGAAGGCCCGGTGCATTTCCTGATCCCGGAAAAAGGCGTCTCCGCGCTCGACATCGAAGGCGGCGCCTTCTTCGATCCGGAAGCCGACGCCGCCCTGTTCGAAGCCATCGAGCGCACCATCAGGCCGAATGCGACGCGCCGCGTCACCCGCTTGCCGCTGCACATCAACGATCCGGAATTCGCCCAGGCGGCAACCGCCGCCTTCCTCGACATCGCCAGACAGTGAGACCCAGACATGCCAGCCATACCGCGCAAGGACATATTGAAGAAATTCCGGGGAATGATCGACAAGGGCGTGCCGATCGTCGGCGGCGGCGCCGGCACCGGCCTGTCGGCCAAGGCCGAGGAAGCCGGCGGCATCGACCTGATCATCATCTACAATTCCGGCCGCTATCGCATGGCCGGACGCGGCTCGGCCGCCGGCCTGCTCGCCTATGGCAATGCCAACGAGATCGTCAAGGAAATGGCCTACGAGGTCTTGCCGGTGGTCAAGAAGACCCCCGTGCTGGCCGGCGTCAACGGCACCGATCCCTTCGTCATCATGCCGCTGCTTTTGGCGGAACTGAAGACGATGGGCTTTTCCGGCGTGCAGAATTTTCCGACCATCGGCCTGTTCGACGGCAGCATGCGGCAGAGTTTCGAGGAAACCGGCATGGGCTTCGGCCTCGAGGTCGACATGATCGCCGAGGCACACAAGCTCGACCTCTTGACCACGCCCTATGTCTTCAACCCGGAAGAGGCGCGCGCCATGACCAAGGCCGGCGCCGACATCATCGTCGCCCATATGGGCGTGACCACGGGCGGCTCGATCGGCGCCACGTCTGCCAAGTCGCTGGACGATTGCGTCGTGGCCATCGACGCCATTTCGGAAGCGGCGCGCTCGGTGCGCAAGGACGTCATCCTGCTTTGCCATGGCGGCCCGATCTCGATGCCCGACGATGCCCGCTACATTCTCTCTCGTGCCAAGGGCCTGCACGGTTTTTATGGCGCGAGCTCGATGGAACGGCTGCCGGCGGAAGCCGCGATCGCCAGGCAAACGGCGGATTTCAAGGCCGTCACGCTGGGCGGCGACAAAGCGCCCGCGAGGAAAAAGAAGGGATGATGAGAGATGACCGACAAGAGCAAGGTGTTTGTCCACCCGAAGGATGTCGACGCCTTCGGCTTCGACTGGGGGAAATTGTCACTGACCGTAGCGCCCGAAGTGAATGGCGCGACCCGCTTTTCAGGCGGCGTCGTCGACCTGCCCTCGGGCAAGGGCCATACCCGCCACAACCATCCGGGTGCGGAAGAGATCATCTTCGTCATTTCGGGCCATGGCGAACAAATGGTCGAGGACGAGCAAGGCAATCCGGTGGTCGAGAAGGTCGGCCCCGGCTGCACC
Source organism: Mesorhizobium sp. BH1-1-4 (assembly GCF_020165665.1). Taxonomy (NCBI): domain Bacteria; kingdom Pseudomonadati; phylum Pseudomonadota; class Alphaproteobacteria; order Hyphomicrobiales; family Phyllobacteriaceae; genus Mesorhizobium; species Mesorhizobium sp. BH1-1-4. Next base: position 363 of record NZ_JAIUIN010000041.1, on the reverse strand, counting down.
ATCTATGTGCCGGAAAGCCGCTTCCACTCGACGCTAAATACGGGTGATGCGCCGATGCAGCTCTTCGTTGTCTATTCGCCAGCCGGGCCGGAACTGGGCTTGCGGGAGCTGCCGGATTTCAGGCTGATCCCGGCGAGCGGAAAGTAATCGCGCAAAGGCCCCCTCATCCGTCCGCTTCGCGGCCACCTTCTCCCCGAGGGGAGAAGAGGCTGACACCGGCGCATGCGCCTTCTCTCCCCTCGGGGAGAGGTCGGATTGCCCGAATTGCCCCGCAATTCGGTTTGGCAATCCGGGTGAGGGGGACTGCGCCGACCTTGCCCCTACAGACCCCCACCCCTGTTCCAACCCAGTCTCGTATACACA
>NZ_JAIUIN010000040.1:0-30442 GCF_020165665.1 Mesorhizobium sp. BH1-1-4 | reverse complement strand
GGACGCGGCGCCGAATGGCGCCGCTTTTTTGTTGTCCGTGGGATCGCTGTTATCCGGCGATCAACTGGCCGAAACGGTCGACCTCCTCCGAGGTGGTGGCGAAGCTGGTGACGAAGCGATAGAGCAACTCGTCCTCGCCGACATGGCCGTCAAAGCCATGCGGCCTGTGCCAGTCGTAGAAGGCGGCGCCCGCCGCCTGCAGTTTCTCGGCTTCGGTCTTCTTGATCACCGCGAACACCTCGTTGGCCTGCGGCAGCCAGGCGAGCTTGGCCGTGGCCGAATCCTCGATCGCCGCCGCCAGGCGCGCGGCCATGGCGTTGGCATGCCTGGCGGTGTCGAGCCACAGCCCGTCCTTGAAATAGGCTTCGAACTGCGCCGCGACGAAACGCGACTTCGAAAACAGCTGGGCGGCACGCTTGCGCAGGAAGGCCAGTTCCTTGGCCCGGTCGAGGTCGAACAGGACGATCGCCTCGGCGCACCAGCAGCCGTTCTTGGTGCCGCCGAAGGACAGGATGTCGACGCCGCGTTTCCAGGTCATTTCGGCCGGCGTGGTGTCGAGCGCGACCAGCGCATTGGCAAAGCGGGCGCCGTCCATGTGCAGCGGCACGGAATGGTGTCTGGCGATCGCCGCGATCGCTTCGATGTCGGCCAGGCCATAGACCGTGCCGACCTCGGTCGACTGGGTGATCGAGACGGCCATTGGCCGGCCCCAATGCACTACCTCGCCGGCGAAACGGCCGATCGCCCTGTCCAGATTGTGCGGCTCGATCTTGCCCAGGGATCCATCGACGGCGTGCAGCCGCGAGCCGCCGGAAAAGAATTCGGGCGCGCCGCACTCGTCCTCGATGACATGCGATTCGCGGTGCGCGAAGGAAATGCCGCCGGGCTTGTTGTAGGCCGTCAGCGACAGCGAATTGGCGGCGGTGCCGGTCGCCACGAAGAACACGGCGACTTCCCGCTCGAAAATCTCGTTGAAGCGCTGATAGACGGCCTGGTCGAGGGCACCATCGCCATAAGCGGGCGAAAAGCCGCCGGTATGGGCCGAGAGGCCGGCCGCAATGCTTGGGTGGGCGCCTGCCCAATTGTCGGAAGCGAAGAACATGCGTTTGCCTGTGTTGGGAAAATCGCCGGGACCTTGACCGGTTTCATGGCATGCCCGCAAGAGCCAGCCACCAGAAAACGGGTAAAGCCAGCGTCAGGCCCGCAGCGCCTTCTAAGACCGAAGCTTGCGTTTTGCGCTCGCCTCACGAAATATTGTGTCGCGGGGCGGCCAAGTTTTTTGTGAATCGGTCTTGTGTGGGTCCTGGATTTCTGTCATAAAAATTTAGGACAGTAGTGCTGTCTTATTGTGTCGCACAAAACAGGCTGGATTGGCGTATCGTTTGGGCCACTCCGGCTTTTGTCGCGAGCGACAGGTGGACGGACCAGCTCTGGCCTGTACGATACCAGATGTGAACCCAGCGGCGTGCCGCCTGGTTCGGCGATTTCGCAAGACGTGCCGCAAGGATGAAGGGCGAGCCCAAGTGCTCGCCAAGGCAAACCAGCGCCCCAGGCTGACCAATGCCCTGTGGCGCGGAACGGAGGATAGGACAATGACGGAATTGACGCTCTCTGCGACGAACGGCCAGGCCGCGCAGACGGAAGCGGCCGCCGTCAAAAATACCTCGGCCAAAAATCGTTCGACTACCGGCGGCCTGAGCGCCCAGGGCCTCTACGACCCGCGCAACGAGCATGACGCCTGCGGCGTCGGCTTCATCGTCAACATGAAGGGCGTGAAGTCGCATCAAATCGTCAAGGACGGGCTTGCCGTGCTCGAGAACCTGACGCATCGCGGCGCCGTTGGCGCCGATCCGCTGGTCGGCGATGGCGCCGGCGTGCTGGTGCAGCTTCCGGATGTTTTTTTCCGTGAGGAGATGGCGGCCCAAGATATCGAACTGCCACCGGTTGGCCAGTACGGCGTCGGACACTGGTTCATGCCGCAGGATGAAGCGCTGCGCGCCCATATCGAGGATATCATCGCCGAATCGGCGCAGTCCGAGGGGCTGCCGCTCATCGGTTTCCGTGACGTGCCGGTCGACAATTCGTCGCTGTCGAAGGCGCCTGATATCGTCGCGTCCGAGCCGTTCCACCGCCAGGTCTTCATCGGCCGCGCGCCCGACATCACCGACGACGAGGAATACGAGGCCAGGCTCTATCTGCTGCGCAAGGTCATCTCGGGCCGCATCTACGCCGAGAACGACAACAAGGACATTGGCGCCTATTGCGTGTCCTTGTCGGCGCGCACCATCGTCTACAAGGGCATGTTCCTGGCCTACCAGGTCGGCGCCTATTACAAGGACCTCAAGGACCCGCGTTTCGAGACCGCGCTGATCCTCGTCCACCAGCGCTTCTCGACCAACACCTTCCCGTCATGGAAGCTGGCGCATCCCTATCGCATGGTCGCGCATAATGGCGAGATCAACACGGTGCGCGGCAACAACAACTGGATGGCGGCCCGCCAGGCATCCGTCGATTCCGAACTGTTCGGCAACAACATCTCGAAGCTCTGGCCGATCTCCTATGACGGCCAGTCCGACACCGCGTGCTTCGACAACGCGCTCGAGTTCCTGTTCCAGGGCGGCTACAGCCTCAGCCACGCCATGATGATGCTGATCCCGGAAGCCTGGGCCGGCAACAAGCTCATGGATCAAGACCGCAAGGCCTTCTACGAGTACCATGCGGCGTTGATGGAGCCGTGGGACGGGCCGGCGGCGGTCGCCTTCACCGACGGCCGCCAGATCGGCGCCACGCTCGACCGCAACGGCCTGCGTCCGGCGCGCTACATCGTCACCGATGACGATCGCGTCATCATGGCTTCGGAAGCCGGCGTGCTGCCGGTGCCGGAGGAGAAGATCGTCCAGAAGTGGCGGCTGCAGCCCGGCCGCATGCTCCTGATCGACCTCGCCAAGGGCCGCATCGTCCCCGACGAGGAGATCAAGTCGGAGATCGCGACCAGGCACCCCTACAAGACCTGGCTCGCCAACACGCAGCTCATCCTCGAAGACCTGAAGCCGGTCGAGCCGCGCGCGCTGCGCAAGGATGTCAGCCTGCTCGATCGCCAGCAGGCGTTCGGCTATACCCAGGAAGACACCAAGCTGTTGATGTCGCCGATGGCGACCACCGGCCAGGAAGCGGTGGGCTCGATGGGCACCGACACGCCGATCTCGGCGATGTCGGACAAGTCGAAGCTGCTCTACACCTATTTCAAGCAGAATTTCGCCCAGGTCACCAATCCGCCGATCGACCCGATCCGCGAGGAACTGGTGATGAGCCTGGTGTCCTTCATCGGGCCGCGGCCGAACATCTTCGACCTGGTCGGCAATTCGCGCCGCAAGCGGCTCGAGGTGCGCCAGCCGATCCTGACCAATGGCGATCTGGAAAAGATCCGTTCCATCGGCCACACCGAGGACCGTTTCGACACCAAGACGATCGACATCACCTATGGGTCGAGCGAGGGCGCCGCCGGCATGCAAGGCGCCGTCGAACGTCTGTGCGAGCGGGCCGAGGCGGCTGTCGCCGGCGGCTACAACATCATCATACTGTCCGACCGCCAGCTCGGACCGGACCGCATCGCCATCCCAGCCCTGCTGGCCACGGCCGCCGTGCACCACCATCTGATCCGCAAGGGGCTGCGCACCGCGGTCGGCCTGGTCGTCGAATCGGGCGAGCCGCGCGAGGTGCATCATTTCTGTTGTCTTGCCGGCTACGGCGCGGAAGCGATCAATCCCTATCTTGCCTTCGACACGTTGCTCGATATGCACAAGCGCGGCGAGCTGCCGGAAGAGGTCGACGCCTACGAAGTGGTGTCGCGCTACATCAAGTCGATCGGCAAGGGCATCCTCAAGGTGATGTCCAAGATGGGCATCTCGACCTACCAGTCCTATTGCGGCGCGCAGATCTTCGACGCCATCGGGCTGAAGTCGGATTTCGTGCAGCAATACTTCACCGGCACCGCGACGCTGATCGAAGGCGTCGGGCTCGATGAGGTCGCGGGCGAAACCGTCAGCCGCCATACGGATGGTTTTGGCAGCGATCCGGTGCTGCGCAACAGCCTGGAGGTCGGTGGCGAATATCTGTTCCGCATGCGCGGCGAGGCGCATATGTGGTCGCCGGACGCGGTCGCCACCTTGCAGCACGCCGTGCGCCAGGGCTCGTGGGACACGTTCAAGGAGTATTCCGCGCAAATCGACAGCGAGACAGCCCGGGCGCAGACCATCCGCGGCCTGTTCAAGATCAAGTTGGCGGACGAAACCGGGCGCAAGAAGGTGGCGCTCGACGACGTTATGCCGGCGGCCGAGATCGTCAAGCGCTTCTCGACCGGGGCGATGTCGTTCGGCTCTATCTCCAGGGAGGCGCACACCACGCTGGCGCGCGCCATGAACCAGATCGGCGGCAAGTCGAACACCGGCGAGGGCGGCGAAGAGGCCGACCGTTATCTGCCGCTGCCCGGTGGGGGCAAGAACCCGGAACGCTCGGCGATCAAGCAGGTCGCCTCGGGACGGTTCGGGGTGACGGCCGAGTATCTCGTGAATTCCGATGTCATGCAGATCAAGGTGGCGCAGGGGGCCAAGCCCGGCGAGGGCGGCCAATTGCCCGGTCACAAGGTCGACGCGACCATCGCCAAGGTGAGGCATTCGACGCCTGGCGTCGGCCTGATCTCGCCGCCGCCGCATCATGACATCTATTCGATCGAGGATCTGGCGCAGCTGATCTATGACCTGAAGAACGTCAATCCGGCGGCCGACGTGTCGGTCAAGCTGGTGTCGGAAGTCGGTGTCGGCACGGTTGCCGCCGGTGTCGCCAAGGCGCGTGCCGACCACATCACCATCTCGGGCTATGATGGCGGCACCGGCGCTTCGCCGCTGACCTCGCTCAAGCATGCCGGCAGCCCTTGGGAAATGGGCCTTGCCGAAACGCATCAGACGCTGGTGCTGAACGGCTTGCGCTCACGCGTGGCGCTGCAGGTCGATGGCGGCCTGCGCACCGGGCGCGACGTCATCATCGGCGCGCTGCTCGGCGCCGACGAGTTCGGCTTCTCGACCGCGCCGCTGATCGCGGCCGGCTGCATCATGATGCGCAAGTGCCATCTCAACACCTGCCCGGTCGGCGTCGCGACGCAGGACCCGGTGCTGCGCAAGCGCTTCAAGGGCACGCCCGAGCACGTCATCAACTTCTTCTTCTACGTGGCCGAAGAGGTGCGGGCGCTGCTCGCCGAAATGGGCTTCACCCATATCGACCAGATCATCGGCGACGCCGACCTTCTGGAAAAGCGCGACGTGATCCAGCACTGGAAGGCGCAAGGGCTGGACTTCTCGAAGATGTTCTACAAGCCCAATGCACCGCATGAGGCGGTGCATTGGACCGAGCGGCAGAAGCACCCGATCGACGATGTGCTCGACCGCAAGCTGATCGAACTGGCCAAGCCCGCGCTGCAGGCCAAGCAGCCGGTCAAGATTGAGGTCGATATCCGCAATGTCGATCGCTCGACGGGCGCCATGCTGTCGGGCGAGGTGGCCAAGCGCTTCAGGCACAAGGGCCTGCGTGAGGACACGATTCAGGTCAAGCTCACTGGAACCGCCGGCCAGTCCTTCGGCGCCTTCCTGGCGCGCGGCATCTCGTTCGAGCTCGTCGGCGCCGCCAACGACTATGTCGGCAAGGGCCTGTCGGGCGGACGCATCGTCATCCGGCCGCCGGAAGAGGCAAGGATCGTCGCGGCCGACTCCATCATCGTCGGCAATACGGTTCTCTATGGCGCGACCGAGGGCGAGGCCTATTTCGCCGGTGTTGCCGGCGAGCGCTTCGCGGTGCGCAATTCGGGCGTGGCCGCCGTCGTCGAAGGCGTCGGCGACCATGGCTGCGAATACATGACCGGCGGCGTCATCGTCGTCATCGGCAAGACCGGCCGCAACTTCGCCGCCGGCATGTCGGGCGGTGTCGCCTATGTGCTTGATGAGGCGGGTGATTTCGCCGAGCGCTGCAACATGGCCATGGTCGAGCTGGAGCCGGTTCCGGAAGAAGACGATTTGATGGAAAAGTTGCTGCACCATGGCGGCGACCTCGACCATAAGGGCCGCGTCGACGTCTCGGGCGACATGACCAGCCATGACGAGGAACGCCTCTACCAGCTGATCTCCAACCACGTCCACTATACGGGTTCGGTGCGCGGCCGCGAGATCCTCGATGACTGGACGATTTTCCGGCCGAAATTCCGCAAGATCATGCCGGTCGAATACCGCCGCGCGCTGATCGAGATGGAACGCATGCGCATGGGCGTCGCGGCGGAATAGATTTTTTTGAGAATTGCCGGGGAGCGCAGGCTTCCCGGCCCCCTTCATCGACAGTTTGACCTCGGGCGCAAGGTTGCCATGGCTGCCTCAAGAGGTTAACGGGTGCGGCGAAAACCGTACCATCTGGACAGCAGGAACTGGACTATGGGCAAGGTAACAGGCTTTCTCGAAATCGACCGGCAGGTGCACAAGTACCAACCGGCCTCCGACCGCATCCGGCACTTCCGCGAATTCACGCTGCCGATGTCGGACAAGGAGGTCGAGAAACAGGCCGCGCGCTGCATGGATTGCGGCATTCCGTTCTGCCACGGGCCGACCGGCTGTCCGATCCACAACCAGATCCCCGACTGGAACGACCTCGTCTACAACAGGGATTGGGACAACGCGATCCGCAACCTGCACTCGACCAACAATTTCCCGGAATTCACCGGCCGCATCTGCCCCGCGCCCTGCGAGGAAGCCTGCACGCTGAACCTCGAGGACATTCCGGTCGCCATCAAGACGGTGGAGCAGGCGATCGCCGACAAGGCGTACGAGACCGGCCATATCAGGCCCTATCCGCCGGAGAAGAAGACCGGCAAGCGGGTCGCCATCATCGGCTCCGGCCCGGCCGGCATGGCGGCCGCCCAGCAGCTCGGCCGCGCCGGTCACGACGTCCACGTCTATGAGCGCGAGAGCCGCCCCGGCGGATTGATGCGTTACGGCATTCCCGACTTCAAGATCGAGAAGCACTATATCGACCGGCGTATCGAACAGATGCAGGGCGAGGGGGTCACCTTCCATTGCGGCGTCAATGTCGGCGTCGACAAGCCTGTGACCGAGCTGCTCGCCGAACATGATGCGGTGCTTTATTGCGGTGGGTCTGAAACGCCGCGCGCTGCCGGCATTCCCGGCGACGATCTCGGCGGCGTGCATGATGCGATGCCCTATCTGGTGCAGCAGAACCGCCGCGTCGGCGGCGAGCCGATCCAGTCGGTTGCCTGGCCGTCGCATCCGATCATCGCCGGCGGCCAGCATGTCGTCGTCGTCGGCGGCGGCGATACCGCCTCCGACTGCGTCGGCACCGCCTTCCGCCAGGGCGCCGTGCGCGTCACCCAGCTCGACATCCGCCCACAGCCGCCCGAGAAGGAAGACAAGCTCGCGGTCTGGCCCTATTGGGCAACCAAGATGCGCACCTCGTCCTCGCAGGCCGAGGGCGCCGAGCGCGAATTCCAGGTGGCGACGCTCGAATTCATCGGTGAGGAAGGCCAACTGACCGGCGTCAAGTGCTGCGAGGTCGACGAGAAGCGCAAGCCGATCGCCGGCACCGAGTTCGTCATCCGCGCCGATCTCGCCTTCATCGCCATCGGCTTTGCCGGACCGGCGATGGCCGGTGTGGCCGCCGAGCTGGAAGGCGAGATGAAGATCACCACCGACAGCCGCCGTTCCAGGAATGTCGACGCCAATGACCGCGACTACAGGACCAGCGTCGATCGGCTCTACGCGGCGGGCGACGTGCGCCGCGGCCAGTCGCTGGTCGTCTGGGCGATCCGCGAGGGTCGCCAGGCCGCACGTTCGATCGACGAAGCGCTGATGGGGACGACCGTCCTGCCTCGTTAAGGGGTGATCGCCGTCGTGGTGTCAGCGGCGGCCGTGGCTGGCGGATTGGCTTTCGGAGGCCAGGAAAAATCGTCTGCGCGTCCAGGCGAAGCCTCCGGCGCCTTGCCCTCGATCACCAGCCTTTCCCCGGGAAGCGCGGGATTGGCCTTGGCCGGCGGGGCGGAACCGAGCAATTCGGTGCCGCCGTCGAGCGCGGGGTCACTGAGCAGCATGGGTTGGGTGCGATCGATGACGATGGGTGCGGCCGCCGGAGCCGGTGCCTCGACGGGGGCGCCCGCCGGCGCCGTTGCCGGTGCCACACCCCCCGGCGCGGCCAGTCCAAGGATCTTCAGCAGCGGCTTTTCGGTATAAAAGGCAAGCTTGCGCTTGCCGGCCTTGGACACGTTGATGCCGTCATCGGCGCGCAGCCGAACGGGCTGGCCGTTCATGTCGGGGCCGCTGGTGATAAAGGCGCCATTCTCGTCGACAAATCCGTCCCAGACATCGACGAATTCGCCGCCGTGGCTCTCGGCCGCCTTGTGGTAGATATCGTTGAAGGCCAGCATGTCGGACGTCATCTTCGGCACCCGGAAGGCCGGCATGCCGACCCACAGGAAAGGCACCTTGGCGGTGGCGATCGTCTTGCCGAGTTCATCGGTGCGGCGCTCGTATTCCTTGGTCCAGTTTTCGGAACGGGGTTGCTCGCGCACGTCGCCGACCTTCATCTGCTGGCGGTCGTTCGAGCCCAGCATGACGACCACGGCGGCGGGCTTTTCGGTTTCGATCAGCGATTTGATCTGTTCGGGCCAGTTGTAGAAATCATCGCGCACGAAGCCCGACGAGCCATTGCTGCGGACAACGATTCTGACGCCGGTATTCTCGGCGAAGGCGTCGTCCAGCCCTTCTCCGAGGCCCGCCGCCATGAAGTCGCCGACCACCAGGACAGTGCGGGCATCAGGCGCTTTTTCGACCACGGGCGTGGCAGGCTCGGCGGGTGGGCGGGGCGCACGCGGTTTCTTCTTCGGCTTAGGCCGCGCCTTCTGGATGTCCTGCGGCGGCTCTATGCGCTCGCTACGGCGCGGAAACAGGAGGTCGCGCAAGGACCAGCCCCGGCTCTGCTGCGGCTGCTCCTGCGCCATGGCCGGGGCATGGATGGCGCCGGCCACGGCAATGGCAAGCACGGCGAAGGTCAGGATCAGCACCGACATGCGACGAACGAACGTGCCGATGCGCGCAGCCCAAACCAATCGCTACCTCCCTACTCAACTCCGTCAGGCTTTATTTCTGCCTGAGCCATTTCAGCACTTCCATGCTCGGATAGCCATCCTGGGTCAAGCCGACCTTTGCCTGATAGGCCATGATGGCCGTCTTCGAGCCGTCGCCGATCTTGCCGTCGAATTTGCCATCATAAAGGCCATGCTGGGAAAGCCGCTTCTGCAACTCCTGCCTTTCCTCGAAGGAGAGCTTGGTGAAAGGCCGCTTCCAATCCTGGACAAGGCCGTTGCCGCCGGCGATTTCATCGGCAAGCAGACCAACGGCGAGCGCGTATTTGTCGGCGTTGTTGTAGGCCTTGATGACGGAGAAATTCCTGATCATCAGGAAGGCCGGTCCGCCGCGGCCATCCGGCACTTTCAGCGTCGCCTTGTCGGTGAGGTTCTTGAACGGCTTGCCGCTGGCCCTGACGACGCCGAGCGCCTGCCATTGCGCCAGCGTCTTCGATCCGGCGGGCAGTTTCCCGGCCGGCAGCTCGACCTCATAGCCCCAGGTCTTGCCGGCCTGCCAACCGTTTTTCTTCAGCAGGTTGGCTGATGTCGCCAGCGCATCGGGAATGGAATTCCAGATGTCGCGCTTGCCGTTACCGTCCATGTCGACGGCATAATGCTGGTAGCTGGTCGGAATGAACTGGGTCTGGCCCATGGCGCCCGCCCAGGAGCCCATCAGGTGGCTTTCGTCGATATCGCCGGTTTGCAGGATTTTCAGGGCCGCGACCAGCTGGGTGCGGGCGTATTTCGAACGCTTCGGATCGCCATAACCCAAAGTCGCCAGCGAACGGATGACGTTGCGCATGATGTCGTCGCGCTTGAGGATCTCGCCATAGTTCGATTCCATCGACCAGATGGCCAGGAGAATGTAGCGGTCGACGCCAAATCGCGCTTCGATCCTGTCCAGCCAAGGCTTCCACTTCTTCGCCATCTGCTGCCCGACGGCAACGGACTGGTCATGGACGCGGTTGTCGAAATAATCCCAAGCGGGGGCGGTGAATTCGGGCTGGGTGCGGGCCTTCTCCAACACCACCGGATCGGGTTCCTTGATGTCCCGGAAAGCCTGGTCGTAGACGGAGCCGGAAACGCCGCCCGCCACGGCGGTGGCGCGGAAGCTGGCGACCCATTGCCGGAAGCCGGCGTCGGCGAAAGCCGGACCGGTGGGGATCAGCAAAGCAAGCGAGAGGCTGGCGGCCGTCATGACGCTGGTGAGAATTTTTGCGGCATTGCGAACGGACATCTTTTCCTCCTTCTTTGTCTCAGGAAAGACCATTCATCGCCGAACCGGGTTAGGAATTAGTTTACCATAGGTGTCGCCTGGAACGAAAAGACACCTCGATGCTTTAACCGGTGGAAGTTTCCCTCACCCGCTCCCGTATTCTTCAATTCCGGCGTGAAAATGTCGCGAGACGGGGATTGCGGAGCCGGCCAGCAAACGGATAATTGAAAGCATGAAGAGAGTTCGCAAGGCAGTTTTTCCGGTCGCCGGTCTCGGCACGCGGTTCCTCCCGGCCACCAAGGCTGTTCCGAAGGAGATGCTGACCGTCGTCGACAGGCCGGTCATCCAGTATGTCGTCGATGAGGCGCGCGAGGCGGGCATCGAGCATTTCATCTTCGTCACCGGCCGCAACAAGGCGGTCATCGAGGATCATTTCGACATCCAGTTCGAGCTCTATGACACGCTGGCACAGCGCGGCAAGGACGAGCAGCTTGCCCGCCTGCAGCGGCTGCAGCCGGCGCCGGGCCAAACCAGCTTCACCCGCCAGCAGGTGCCGATGGGGCTGGGCCATGCCGTCTGGTGCGCCCGCGAACTGGTCGGCGACGAGCCGTTCGCGCTGTTGTTGCCAGACATGATCATGCAGTCGGAGAAGAGCTGCACGAAGGCGATGGTCGAGCTCTACGAGGAAACCGGCAACAACATCGTCGCCGTGCAGGAATGCGACCCGGCCGAGGCCCATAAATACGGCATCGTCGGGCGCGGCGAGGACAGGCATCACGGCTTTCGCATCACCGAGATGGTCGAAAAGCCGAAGACCGGCACCGCGCCGTCCAACCTCTACATCAACGGCCGCTACATCCTGCAGCCGGAGATTTTCAAAATTCTCGAGGGCCAGGAGAAGGGCGCCGGCAACGAAATCCAGCTCACCGACGCAATGCTGAAGCTGGAAAAGGAGCAGGCCTTCTACGGCTACCACTATCAGGGCCGCACCTTCGACTGCGGTTCGCCTGAAGGCTTCGTCGAGGCCAATGTCGCCTTCGCGCTCTGGCGCAGCGACATGAACCAGAGCATGGCGGGCGTCATCCGCACGCTGCTCGACGAGATGAAGCCGTCGGAGCGGCGCGGCGCCGCGTTCTAGGACCCACACTCGTCAGCGCTGCACTTTCACGCCGAGATAGATGCTGTTGGCGGTGTAGTCGCGGCCGGGCAGGTTGCTGGTCAGCTTTTCGGTTCTTACCCGGCTGGTGAGGCCGGCATAGCGGTTCAGCCACCAGGTCAGCCCGGCCTCTGCGCTCAAGATCCTGTCATGGCCGTCAATGCCGACATAGTCGCGCCAATCCAGGCCCAGGGCCGCATTCGCGGTAAGATTGGCGCGGATCAGGCGTTCGCCGGTCAGCCGGCCGGAGTAAAGGATATCGCCGCTTTCGCCCGCTGTGGTCGTGGTCTCGACGGTGGTCTTGCCGGTCAGGCCGATCGTGGTGCCGCGTTCGGGCGACCATTTTAGATCGGCGTTGACGGTGGCGCCCGAAATCGCTTCCAGGCTTTTGTCGTCGACCGCTTCCCTCAGCCATCCGGCCGAGAATTCACCCGACAGCTTCTCACCCATGTCGAGTTGCAGGCCGGCACGGGCGCCGAGGCGCGTCGAGGAGCGCTCGAAGCCTTCATTGTCGATGCGCTGGTCATAGACCCGGCGGCCGACCTCGATTTCGGTGAAGGGGGTGAGGGCCGGGGAAATCTCGTAACCGGTGCGCAAGGTCGCGGTGTAGAGCGTGTTGTCTTGATCCTTCTGCGACAGCGAGGTGCCGTCCGAGAGCTCGGCGTCGCCATAGAAGTCGTGCGAGACCGCGCCGGTCAGCGTGTACTGCATCTTGCCGACCGCCTTTTCGACGCCGAGGCTGCCGTCGATTGTCTGCCGCAGCGGCTGCTTGTCGACGCCGGCGATGGCGTCGGGCGACGACGCCGATTCCGGGACGGCTTCATAGCCGAGCTTGGCGATGGCGCGCAATTCATTGTCGAGATCGACATTGAGCTGGCCTTCGATGCGGCCTTGCGCGTCGTGAACCGGGTAGCCCGACACACTCTCGCGGAAAGTGCCATAACCATCGATCGTCGCGGAGTTTTCACGCCAGTCGGAGGCGGCGGTAAAGCGCAGCGCCGTCTCGGACAGCAGCGCCGACGTGCCGGCACTGCTCGAATCGCCGTTCGTCGTGGCCGTCAGGCCTTGTTCGATGGTCGGCCGGATGACGAAGGAGCCCCATTTGACGCCGGTGGCGGCGAACGGATCGTCCTCGGGCTTCTTGTTCTGGCCTTCGATCGCGGCGGTGCGTTCGGCGCCGGCGTCGAGTTTCTGCTTGTCGACACTGTCGATGGTGAGTGCGCGGCGGTTGGCCGCTTCCTGGTCCGCCGCCGTGTCGTCGGTATCGTCTGTCGTCGCCGTGGTGGTCGCCGTGGTGGTTGGATCCGTAGCCGCCGTTTTGCTTTTTTTCTTCTTGGACTTGTCGGCTGCCTTGTCCTTTGCCTTGTCGGCCGCGCTCTGCCTTGCGGTTGAAGTGCGGCGCGGCTTGGGCGGCGTCGGTGTGTCGGCGGAGGTATCGTCGCTGGCCTGGGGCGGATCGAAGACGCTGGTGGTCGGGTCCGCGGCTTCCGTATCGTCAGGTACGGCGCCGGCGCTTGCCGGCAGATAGGTGCGCGCCGGCGCATTGTCCTGCGCGGCAGCCGCCGCTTGCTGGGCAAGGACCAGGTTTCTCGCCTTGCGCTGCTGATCGGACAGGATCGCCGATTCCGAGACTTCTCCCCGCAGTTCCGTTTCCTGGGCCAGGAGGGGCGCAGGGCGCAGCAAGGCAAGGACGCTGGTCGCCAGCAACAAGGCGCAAACCGCCTTGCCCCGTCGTCCTCTCGATTTTTCTGGCTGGACCCCGGACATTGCCACCACTGCTTGCGCGGCGCACGCGCGCCATACTTACCGAACCGTAAATGGCGATGGTTAACGGAGGGTTGAGGCCGCGCGCGCCACTGGCTCAAACGTGATTTCCGCAAGCGAGAATGCGGATCCGCCTCGTGCTCTGTGTTTTGATCCTCATGGTTGCCCTGACCGCCGCACACATCCGGCCCTCACGCAGAGGCCATTTCTGTTGGACAGGCGGGCGGCAAAGCGCTAATCGCATCATCCATGCATGCGAGACCTCTCGATAAGAAGCCCCTGGACAGGCAAGCGTCGATCGAATCGGCGCTGAGAACGGTGGCAACCGAGCAGGCCGGGATCGCTGCCCTTGCCGAGGCGCTCGAGAACGGACTGGCGGCACCCTTTGCCGAGGCCGTCGACATGATCTCGAAGATCGAGGGCCGGCTCATCGTCACCGGTGTCGGCAAAAGCGGCCATATCGGTTCCAAGATCGCGGCGACGCTGGCCTCGACCGGCACGCCGGCCTTCTTCGTCCATCCCGTCGAGGCCAATCACGGCGATCTCGGCATGATCGCCAGGGACGATGCCATCATCGCCATATCGTGGTCGGGCGAAAGCCCCGAGCTCAAGGGCATCATCGCCTATTCCAGGCGTTTCTCCATCCCGCTCATTGCCGTGACCTCCGGAGAGACATCGGCGCTGGCGCGCGCGGCCGACGTCGTGCTGCTTTTGCCGCGCGCCCCCGAGGCCTGCCCGCATGGCCTGGCGCCGACGACGTCGACGCTGCTGCAACTGGTCGTCGGTGACGCGCTGGCGATCGCGCTGCTCGAGGCGCGCGGCTTCACGCCCGACCATTTCCGCACCTTCCATCCCGGTGGCCAGCTCGGCGCCAATCTGACCATGGTCTCCGAGATCATGCGGGTCGGCGACCAGATGCCGCTCGCTTCGCTCGGCACCAAGATGCCGGAAGCGGTGATGACGCTGTCGCAGAAGAAGGTCGGCTGCGTCCTGATCGTCGACGCGAATGGCGAACTGGCCGGGATTATCACCGACGGCGATGTGGCGCGCAACCTGCACCGCAACCTGGCCGACGTCATCGTCGACGAGGTGATGACGCGCACGCCCAAGACGGTCGACCCGCAGACGCTTGCCGGCACGGCGATCGCGCTGCTCAACGAGCACAATATCGGCGCGCTGGTGGTGGCCAGGGACAACATGCCGCTCGGCGTGGTGCATTTCCACGACCTGCTACGTATCGGCGCCGCCTGAGGTGTGCTGATATTCAGGTTAGGCCGGTCTGCAAATAGCGGCGTCCTGCGCTTCCCCGTTCTACTGCGTCGCAGTAGAACTGAGCTCACGTACAAAAAGTACGCTCTGCTCCGGTTCTCGGATGCCACTATTTTCGACGCGACCTGACCTGAATCTCAACACCCCATGCACGTTGGCGCTGGAGTTCAGACGCGCTCCACCGTCAGTTCCAGATCGGTGTCGGCGGCGGCGGTGACGCGTACCTGGGTGCCGGCGGGCAGGTCCGGGCCGGAGACGCGCCATAGCGTGTCGCCGAGTTTGATGCGGCCGCGGCCGTCGCGGATTGGTTCGGCGAGCGTCGCCATCCTGCCGACCATCTGCGCGCCACGACGGTTGAGCAGCGGCTGGTCGGTCGGCTGGTCGCGTCCGCCCATGAGTTTCTTGCCGACAAAGGCCGAAGCCAGCGACAGGACCAGGAACAGAAGCACCTGGACCTGCCATGTCCAGATGGCGGCATCCCAGATCAGCAGCGATACCGCGCCGACGATGAGCGCGGCGATGCCGATCCAGAGCATGAAGAAACCGGGCGCGATGACCTCTACCACCAGCAGCACGAAGCCCAGAACCATCCAGTTCCACGGGCCGAGTTCAGAAACGATGCGGTCGATCATGAGAGTGGCCTATCTCAGTTTTCGGAGGGCCTGACGACGGGCGGACGCGCGGCCTGCCGTTGCGCGCCGGTCGTGCCTTCGCTGCGGAAGACTTCCTTGGCGATTTCGCCGATGCCGCCAAGCGAGCCGATCAGCGACGACGCCTCGAAGGGCATCAGCACGATCTTGCTGTTGGTGGCGGTGCCGATCTTGCCCAGCGCCTCGGTGTATTTCTGGGCGACGAAGTAGTTCAGCGCCTGGACGTCACCCTTGGAAATCGCTTCCGACACCACCTGCGTGGCGCGGGCTTCCGCTTCGGCGGAGCGTTCACGCGCCTCGGCGTCGCGGAAGGCGGCTTCCTTGCGGCCCTCGGCTTCGAGGATCTGCGACTGCTTGAGGCCTTCGGCGGCCAGAATCTGCGCACGCTTGTTGCGCTCGGCGGTCATCTGGCGGCCCATCGATTCAATGAGGTTGGCCGGCGGATTGATGTCCTTGATCTCGACGCGGGTGATCTTGATGCCCCAAGGGTGCGCCGCTTCGTCGACGACGCGCAGCAGGCGCTCGTTGATGGCGTCACGGTTCGACAACAGCTCGTCGAGGTCCATCGAACCCATGACGGTACGAATGTTGGTCATCGTCAGGTTGAGAATGGCGTTCTGCAGCCCGGCAACCTGATAGGCGGCCTGGGCCGCATTGAGGATCTGGTAGAAAGCAATGCCGTCGACACCGACTATGGCGTTGTCGCGGGTGATGATCTCCTGGCTCGGAACGTCGAGCACCTGCTCCATCATGTTCATCTTGGCACCGATGCGATCGACGAACGGCGTGATAAGATTCAGGCCGGGGCTCAGTGTCTTGGTATAACGACCAAAACGTTCGACGGTATAGTTGTAGCCCTGCGGAATTGTCTTGATGCCTTTGAACAGCACCAGCACGACAAGCGCGACCAGAACAACGACCGCAATATCGAAACCACTGAAATCCATTTGGCTCTCCCTCAGAGGCAGGCCGCGCGAGCCATTCCCGCACAGCCGGCTTCACCAAAGACTTAAGTGTGTTTCAGCAGCGTTACAATCAGGTGATGAGGGATTGTTTGCGTGGATGCACTCAAGGGTTGAAGGTAAACAGGCTTGCATCCGTGTCTTCGAGCCCGCCGATCGAGGCCGAGACGATCTCGGACGCGATGCGCGAGAAGGTGATGCCGTTGCCGCCATAACCCATCACGGCATGGATGCGCGGGTGGCGGGGAATGGCGCCGATATAGGGCAGGCCAGTGGTCGTGGTGCCGAAGGAGCCGGTCCAGGCGAATTCCGGCCTGGTGTCGAGATGCGGCAACAGCCTGCCAAGTTTTTCGGCAATGCGTGCGCTCTTGGTGGTGATGAGTTCGTCTCGCTGGGTCTCGTCGGCGAAATCCTCGTCCTCGCCGCCGCAGACGACCCGGCCATCGGCGGTCGCCCTGACATAGAGGTAGGGATCCGACGCCTCCCAGATGAACGCCGCGCCCGGCCACAGCTTGCGCGGTTGCGGGCACGTCGCGATCGCCCAGGTCGAAATGATCTGGTGGGCGGCCGACGGCACGATGTCGATGAGTTCGTAACCGGTGGCGAGGACAACATGCCGTGCCGTGATGGTGGGGCCGTCCCTGGTTGCCACGATCACCTCGTTCGCACTGTCCCTGATGACAGTGGCTTCGACGGGCGCGTAGAGACGTGCCTTGCGCTCGAGCGCCTTGAGCAGCAGTCCTGCCGTCAGCTTGCGTGGATCGAGCGCGATGTTGCCATGGCTGAGGATGGCGCCGGCGCGATCGATGCCGAACGCCTCGGCGAGTGGCTGAAGGGTCAGATAGGTCGCGGCGATGCCAGCTTGGCGTCGCGCCTCGGCTTCCTCGCGCAATTCCGAGGGCCCGAACACGGTTCCGGCCAGATAGAGCGAGTGGCTGCGGCTCATGCCGCAATTGATGCCGAGTTCCGCGATGCGGGCGGCAAGGTTGGAAACGGCCAGCCGTGAGCGTCGCCAGGCCTGCTCGGCGGGAGCTTTGCCGATCATCCGCGAAAGCGTTGAAAGCGGCTGGTCGATTTCGAACTGGACCAGCGCCGTGGTTGCCGCCGTCGAGCCCTTCAGCGGCCCACGCCGGTCGATGCAGATCACGGCGTGACCATCGGCTGTCAGTGCCTCGGCCATCATGGCACCGCTGATGCCCATGCCGACGATCAGCACATCGGTCTTGACGTCCCGGGTCAGACTGCCGGTCGGCACCGCGGGCGCCCGATAGGCGGACCAGACAGGCCGGCCAGTTGTGAGATCGAGTTTGCGGGGCATTCAGTTCTCCGGGGCCTCTTTGTTTGACGCAATTCCGGACGGAAAACCGTTTCATACTTTTCCCGGAATTGCTTTAGACCCAGCCCAACAGTTCGCGCCGCACCATCGCTTCGATCACCGCCATGCCTTCCGGAGTGTCGTTGAGGCAAGGGATGTGGGCGAAATTCTCGCCGCCCGCGTGATGGAAGGTCTCGGCTGCCTCGCGGCCGATCTCGTCCAGCGTCTCGATGCAATCGACGGAAAAGCCGGGATTGACGATGGCGATCGACTTGACGCCGTCCTTGGCCAGTTTCTCGACTGTCTTGTCGGTGTAGGGCTGCAGCCATTCCTGCGCGCCGAAGCGCGACTGGAAGGTGGTGATCAGTTTCTTGTCATCCCAGCCGAGTCGTTCACGCAACAGCCGCGTCGTCTTCTGGCAGTGACAGTGATAAGGATCGCCCTTCTCGAAATAGGGCTTTGGGATGCCGTGATAGGAGGTGATGACCACCTCCGGCTCGAAATTGAGTGTTGCCAGATGCTGCTCGATCGAACGCGCCAGCGCCTCGATGTAGACCGGCTCGTCATAGTAGGGCGGCACACTGCGCACCGCAGGCGCGCGGCGCATCTTCATCAAAGCGCGAAACAGCTGGTCGTTGGCGGTTGCGGTGGTGGTGGCCGAATACTGCGGATAGAGCGGAAACGAGAGGATGCGGTCGCAGCCCTGCGCAACCAGCCTCTCAGTGACGCTCGCCGTCGAAGGATTGCCGTAGCGCATCGCCCAGTCGACGACGACATTAGGCAGGTCGCGCAGCGCCTCGGCAAGCTTTTCGCCTTGGGCGCGGGTGTAGGTGCGCAAAGGCGACTCGTTCTTCTCCCGATTCCAGATCCTGGCGTAGTTGGCGCCCGACTTCTTCGGCCGTGTGGTGAGCACGAGACCATAGAGGATCGGATACCAGATTGCCTTGTTGAGCTCGATGACCCTTGGATCGGACAGGAATTCCCGCAGATACCGCCACATCGGCTTGAAATCGGTGCCATCAGGCGTGCCGAGATTGACCAGCAAGACGCCGATCTTGCCGGCCTTGACCGGCGGATGTCCAGCCGGTAACGGGCCGACGGCCTTGGCGGCTTTGGCATCGACAGGGGTGGAAAGCGTCATAAGGGTTCTCCAGGAGACGCGAACCTAACCATCTTGCGCGCGCTTTCAATGCAGCGTCTGGCCGCACCTTAATCCGAAAACACTAAACCCACCCGGTTTCCCGGGCGGGTTGGTGTTGGAAGAGGCGAAGCGGTGTTACTTCGCCGGGATGGTCAGTGTCGCGCCCGGCACAAGCCGATGCGGCCTTTGACCCTTGTTCGCCTCATAGATGTGTTTCCACTTGGTCGCGTCGCCATAGGCTTTCTTCGCCAGATCCCAATAGGTGTCCCCGGTCACGATGACATGGCTGCCGGTGGCCGGTGCGGCTTCGGCGCGCTTTGCCGGCTCGGCGGGCGAGGGTGCCGCCGGGGCGGGAGCGGCCGGCGCCGTCTCGGCAGGCTTTGCCGGTTCGGCTGCCGGCGGGGCCGGCGGTGGCGGCGCGTTTTCCGTCGATATGGCTGGTGGCGTGTTGGCGATATCGCCTGAGTTGGCGGGCAATTCCGGCATCGGCGCTGCGGCATCGGCGGGCTTTGCAGGTTCAGCCGGTTTGGCGGCCTTGGCCGGCACCGGCGCTGCCGGGGCGGTCTCCGCAGGCTTTGCTGGCTCGGCGGGCTTGGCCGGCTCGGTGGCGGGAGCCGCCGCTGTCGTCGCGGCGATCTCGGTGATGCGGCCGTCGAGCTTCGGCGTATAAGGCCGGTGGGCGCCGAGGTAATCGGCAACGACCTGTTCGAGACCAGGGCCGTAATCATAGGCCTTCTTGGCCTTTTCGGCGAAGACCTTGTAGCCGTCGCCGCCCTGGCGGACATAATTGTTGGTGGCGACCAGATAATCCTTGTCCGGATTGATGGGCGTCCAGGCGCCGTTTTCCATCACCTCCACCGATTTCACACGGCCTGCGTTGGGCGCGACCGACCTGTCGAAAGAGTATTTGAGGCCCGCCACCTGCGGGAAGCGGCCGGCGCCGTCCTCTATCTGGCTGAGGCCGCCTTCGAGGCCGGCGACAAGGTCCTTGCCGGAAATCTGGAAGGTCGCCAGCGTGTTCTGGAACGGCAGCACGGTCAGTACCTCACCCATGGTGACGGTGCCCTTGTCGATCGAGGCCCGCAGGCCGCCGCCATTGGAGATGACGATCTCGACGCCCTGTCCCTTGACGCGGTCGAGGATGGCGTCGGAGACGAGGTTGCCCATCGCGCATTCCTTGGCGCGGCAATTCTCACGGCTGCCGTCGATCACGTCGGTGGTCTCGGCCACTTCCTTGTTCTTCAGCGCTTCGATCGGCGCGCCGAGTTCCTTGATGCGGGCAAGCACCGCTGGATCGGGGGTAATCGACTTGTCGAGATAGATCGGGTCGCCGCTCGCTGATTTGACGACGCCATTGTCGTCGAACACCACCTTGAACTCGCCGAGATATTTCGAATAGGAGGCCGCCTGCACCACCGGCACCTTGTAGCCGCCGGGGTTGTCGACCATCGTCGGGTAGGGGCCGGCAGCCTTCGGGTCGGTGTTCGACAAAAGCGTGTGGCTGTGGCCGCCGACGACGACGTCGATGCCGGGGATCTTGGCGATGACGTCGCGCTCCCTGTTATAGCCGATATGGGTCACGGCGATGATCTTGTTGACGCCTTCTCCCTTGAGCTTCTCGACCTCGGCCGTGATCGACTTGACGTCGTCCTCGATCGTGATGTTGGGGCCGGGGGAGGCGAGTTCGGGCGTGTCGTTGGTGACGGCGCCGATGATGCCGATCTTCTGGCCGCCGACCTCGACCACGATGGACGGCTTGACGCGGTCGCCGAGCTTGGACTGGGCGTTGGCCTTGACGTTGGCGCCGAGCACGGGGAACTTGATCATGTCGAGGAACGGCGCCAGCGCTGCTTCGCCGTCGTCGAATTCATGATTGCCGAGCGCCATGGCGTCGAACTTCATGTCGTTGAGGAACTCGCCTTCGACCTTGCCCTTGTAGGTCGTGTAGAACAGCGAACCCTGGAAATTGTCGCCGGCGCTGAGCAGCAGCACGTTCTGGCCTTCCAGCTTCTTGCGCTCCTGGGCAATCGCGGTGATCAACCGGCCCGCGCCGCCGATGCACTCGCCCTTGGTCTCCTCCTCGGCCGAGCAGGTCGATTCATATTTGTTGTTGCCTTCGATGCGGCTATGCCAGTCATTGATGTGGAGGATATTCAGTGTGTAGTCGGCAAAGGATGCGCCGGCCGACAGGCCAAGCGTCGACGCGGAAAGGGCGGCAATGGCGGCAAGCTTCTTCATCTTCGTCTCCCGGTAGGCTGATCAGAGGCGTCTAACGCCTTTGCTTGACTGGGGTATAACAGCCAGCGTTTTGATCATGTTCCCATCGCGTTCCGGTCGACGCAAGCGGAAATCCAGGCGAGCTTTGCCGGCATAAAAAGACGGCGGCCAATGGCCGCCGTCCTCGAGCATGCGAATGTTCGCCGGTTCAGGCGCGTCGCGTCAGGACGAAATTCTGGCCGGCCGAACTGGTGCAGTTGAGCTGGCTGGTCGACACCAGCAGGCAGTTGAAGCTGACGCCGGTCTGGCGGATCAGCGAGGTGCCGTTGATCTGCACCGAAGTGGCGCCGGTCATCGTGTAGCTGCCATCGGCCAGCTTCTGGCCGGTGTCGGTGGCGACGGTCGTGAACTTGCCGCCGTTGAAGGTCGACAGGCCGGTGCCCTTGGCATCGATCCAGGAACCCTCGACACCTTTCGGCGTGGTTGCCATCGGCGGCTGGTCGGGACCGCTGGTGGTACAGGCAGCGAGCATCGAGACAACGGCGCCCGCCACGCCCATAGAAAGAACTTTGCGCGCAATAGTCATATGAAATCCTCTCCAAACGCGTCGGTCCAAAAATCGGGCGGATTTCTGGAAAGCGCGACGCGAACGTCCAAACTGCTGGGGTAGGCTTTATGCGTCCAACGGGACGCACATCGCCACTCCAGGCCGCATCCCTTCAATCGCCCGATTTCCGGGCGATTGCAAGGCAATGGGGTAGGGTCCGCGCGATGCTATCGGACGAGGATGTTGCGGAATTGCCACGGGTCGCCGCGGTCGAGGTCCTCCGGGAAGAGGCCCGGGCGCCTATCGAGCGGCGTCCAGTCGGTATAGTAGCCCTTGACCGGTCCGAGATAGGGCGACTGCACCTCCAGGCAACGCTTGAAATCCATCTCGTCGGCCTCGACGATGCCTGCTGCCGGATTTTCCAGCGCCCAGACCATGCCGGCCAGAACCGCCGAGGTGACCTGCATGCCGGTGGCGTTCTGGTAGGGAGCGAGCTTGCGCGCCTCGGCGAGCGACAGCTGCGAACCGTACCAGTAGGCATTCTTGTCGTGGCCGTAGAGCAGGACGCCGAGCTCGTCGACGCCGTCGACCAGCTCGTTCTCGTCGAGCACATGGTGCACCGGCTGCGGCTTGCCGGCGGCGCCGAACATCTCGTCCAGCGACAGCATCGCGTCGTTGCAGGGATGGTAGGCGTAGTGGCAGGTCGGGCGGTATTGAACCTTGCCCTTCTTGGAGCGCACGGTGAAGAAATCGGCGATCGAGATCGCCTCGTTGTGGGTCACCAGCAGGCCATACTGCGCGCCCGGGGTCGGACACCACGAGCGCACGCGCGTGTTGGCGCCGGGCTGTTCCAGATAGATCGCGGCCTTGGAGCCGTGCTTGTGTTTCTTGCCGTTCTTTGGCATCCACTTCTCATGCGTGCCCCAGCCGAGTTCGGCCGGCTGCAAGCCTTCGGAGATGAAGCCCTCGACCGACCAGGTGTTCCAGAACACGTCCATCGGCTTGGGCTTCTTGGCGCGCTGGGTGTCGCGCTCGGCGATATGGATGCCCTTGACGCCGGCCTTCTTCATCAGCTTGGCCCAGCCCTCGCGGTCTTCCTGCGCGGGCTCTGAGAACTCCATGCCAAGATCGGTGGCCAGATTGACCAGCGCCTGCTTGACGAACCATGACACCATGCCGGGGTTGGCGCCGCAGGTGGAGACGGCGGTGGCGCCGCCCGGCTTGTCATGCTTTTCCTTGATCAGCGCCTCGCGCAGCGCATAGTTGGTGCGGCTGGCATTGTCGGCCTTGGCGTCGAAATAGAAGCCAAGCCAGGGCTCGACGACGGTGTCGATGTAGAGCACGCCGAGCTTGCGGCAGAGCCGCATCAGGTCCACCGAGCCGGTATCGACCGACAGGTTGACGCAAAAGCCCTGGCCGCCGCCATTGGTCAGAAGCGGCGTCAAAAGCTTCTTGTAGTTCTTCTCGGTGACCGCTTCCTGGACGAAGGCTATGCCGCGCTCGTCGAGCAGCTTGCGATCGGTATCGCGCGGGTCGAGAACCGTCATGCGCGACTTGTCGAACTTGAAATGGCGTTCGATGAGCGGCAGCGTTCCGCGTCCGATCGAGCCAAAGCCGATCATCACCACGGGGCCGGTGATCTCACCGTAAACGGGCCAGTTTTCATTCGCCATTTTATCGAGCACTCCTTCAACTACAGCAGAAAGCCAGGCATTTTCGCCCGACGGCCATGCGCTACATCACAGATCAATGTCACAAACCAGTGAAAAGCGCCAACTGGAGGCTAGCCACCCTTGGCCATGTGGTTAAGGACCGACACCAACCGGTCGCGGTCCGCCGTCAGGCCCTTATAGTCGAGCTGGTCGAGATCGAGTGCTTCGAGCTGGGCGGCAAAGGAGATTGCGAGGCTCGCCCGATCCGGATGCCGCGCCAGTACGGCGAGCGGGTCGAGATGGATGCGGATGGTGAACAGGATGTCGCGCGAGGCCGGCAGTTTGCGCAGCGTCTGGCGCTCGACACGGATGAAGGCGTGCGCCTTGACGTCGCCGTCGGGG
Source organism: Mesorhizobium sp. BH1-1-4 (assembly GCF_020165665.1). NCBI lineage: Bacteria > Pseudomonadati > Pseudomonadota > Alphaproteobacteria > Hyphomicrobiales > Phyllobacteriaceae > Mesorhizobium > Mesorhizobium sp. BH1-1-4. The sequence continues at coordinate 6,982 of NZ_JAIUIN010000040.1, read as the reverse complement.
AAACGCGTCGGCCGGTTGGTGGCACGGTCGATGCGCTCGACATTGGACAGCGGATGGTAGAGCGCATTGTCGGCCTGGATCGACCAGTTGAAGCGCTCGACCGCCTGGCCCTGCAGGCCGTCGAACATGCGGTTGATGAGATCGGCCGGCCTGCTGCCCGGCCCAAAACCCGGCACCGGCTCGTGGATCCGCTGCAGCGGCTTGCCGAATTTTTCGGTGAGCGACCAGGACGAGGGAAAGCACAGCGAGCCGGCGGCCAGACGCCAGCCGTCTTCGCCCCGGCGCATGAGGATCAAATCTTCCTGGACCAGCAGCGAGGCCGCGACCAGGGGTGCGCCGGCAAGGCTGGAGGGGATCGGGGGATGGTCCGTCGCGCCAACCACAGCAACGCCCGCATCGACGCGCCGGTGCGTGCCGGGAAATCGTTCCGGCAGGTGGGCGCCGAGCAATTCGAGCACCTCCTGCTGGGCGCCCCGCGTGCCGTCCTCCTCGACGAAGACCTGCTCGGGAATTTCGGCATAGAGCCGGCGCTTCTCGGCGAGATAGGGCAGCAGGTGACCGTCGACCTCGATCCAGTGCGCGGGGTCGAGCAGCTTCAGTCCAATGGTGAAGAGTCTCGACGAACCGTCATAGGGGGTGTGGGCGGGTAGGGGTGTCATGCCTCAGATCAGTTTGGCTTCAGATTAGTTTGGCCGGGATCAGCCCGCGCAGCGAATTGCCGACGAACAGCGCCTTGGCGGATTTCAGGTCATCCAAGCTGTAGATCGCTTCACCGGCGCGGCCTTCATCCAGAAGCGCGGCGCGCAATACACCAGGCAAGAGGCCGCAATCGAGGCGCGGCGTCGCCAGCATGCCGTCGCCGAAATCGGCGAAGACGTTTGTGATCGTGCCTTCGCAGATATCGCCGCGTTCATTGGCCAGCAGCACTTCATCCGCCTGGGTGACGAGATATTCGGAGCGGGCATGGGTGTAGAGCTGCCGCCGGCTGGTCTTGTGGCGCAGCAGCATGTTGCTCGAATCGAGCCTCGTGCGTGCCAGCCGCAGCGTCCACACCTTGTCGGCGGCAAGCGGTTCATAGGGTTGCGCAGAGGCGTTCGCCTCGCCATTGCGCGACAGAGCGAGCCGCGTGCGCATGGCGGTGGATGATCGATCCACGGCGCCGCTCAGCGCTTCGCCGACCTTTTGCGGATCATGGCTGAAGCCCAGTTCCACCGCCGAGCCATAAAGGCGCGCAAGATGGCGATCGAGGCGCAGGAAACCCGAGGCGGGTTCCCAGCGCATGGTCTCGATCAGCTCGAAATCGGCGACGTCCCCGTCGCGAAGCGGGCTTTGAGCAGACACTCCTGATACTCCTCCTCGGCAACCGAATCGAAGACGATGCCGCCGCCGACATTGTAGACGGCCTCGCCGCTGGCAAAGAGCGAGATGGTCCGGATCGCCACCGAAAAGCGCATCGTGCCGCCGGGTGCGATCCAGCCGATGGCGCCGCAATAGACGTCGCGCGGCGTGCCTTCCAACTCGTGCAGGATTTCCATGGCGCGGATCTTCGGCGCGCCGGTGATCGAGCCGCAGGGAAACAGCGCCGCGAAGATCTGGCGTATGCCGAGCCCGGGCAGCAACCTGGCCCTGACGTCGCTCACCATCTGGTGGACGGTCGGGTAGGACTCGATGCGGAACAGTTCCGGCACCTCAAGCGTGCCGACCTCGCTGATCAGCGATATGTCGTTGCGCAGCAGGTCGACGATCATCCGGTTCTCGGCCTGGTTCTTTTCGTCGTTGCGCAGGAAGTTCTTCTGCCGTTCGTCCTCGTCCCTTGTCGCGCCGCGCGGTGCGGTGCCTTTCATCGGATGTGTCTCGATCATCCCCGCGGCATTGATCTCGAAGAACAATTCGGGCGAGCGCGAGAGGACGATTGGGTCGCCGAGCGCGACCAGCGCGCCATATTTCACCGGCTGGCGTTCGGTCAGCGCGTCGAAGGCGGCGAGCGGATCGCCAGACCATTGCGCGTGCACCGGAAAGGTGAGGTTGCCCTGGTAGCAATCGCCTTGCCTGATGTGCCGGTGCAGCCGCGAGAACCGCTTCTCGTAATCGTCGAACGACCATGTCGCCCTGGCGTCGAAGATCGGGCCGTTGGTCGGCGGGCCGCGCGGCGGCACCGCCTCTTCGTCGGGGGCATCGAAGACCCCGAGGCAGACCAGTGGAGCCCGGCGCCGGCCCGGCAGCAAGGGAACGAGTTTCGGTTCGAGCAGGTAACCGGCCTCGTAGGAGAAATAGCCGGCCAGCCATTTGCCGGCGTCGTGCGCGGCCTGCGCCGCTTGCAACGCCGCCTGGAAGTCCTTGGCCTCATGCGCGACGATGAGATCGGCCGGCCGCTCGAAAACGAGCTGGCGCGCGCTTTCGTCGTTGCGGAAAATTGCGGCGGGCAGGGACATGGGAACCGGGATCGATGAAGCCAACGATCGCTCTATATGGGGGGCCATGCGCGCGCAATCGAGGGAACGGCACCCTGTCCCTCAAAGCCGACTTCTGGCCTGACGCTGAAACAAAACCGGCGGCGCCCTGGAGCGCCGCCGGTTTTGTCCCGACTTGTCGCTCAGGTGTTGCTTGCGGTTCCTGCGGTCGGAAACTGCTTGGCGAATTCGGCCTCGTTGCCGGCGGCGAGCAGCCTGGCCTGCTCGATCCAACGTTCGCGCGCGATGCGGCCGTCGAAGTTCATCACGTCCTCGATCCGCTTGATGTCGGCAGCGGTCCAGGCGGCGATCTGGGCGAAGCTGGTAACGCCTTGTGCCTTGAGCAGCTTCTCGTTGACCGGGCCGATGCCGATCAGCCGGCGCAGATTGTCGGGCTTGCCCGATGCCGGCTTGGCAGCAGCCGGGGCAGCCTTCTTGGCGGCGGGCGCTGCCTTGGGCGCGGTCGAGGTCTTCGCCGGAGCTTTGGCCGCCGCGGGCTTCGGCGCCGCCTTGGCCGGGGCGGCCTTCGCGGCGGCTGGCTTGGCTGCGGCTGGCTTGGCTGCGGCCGGAGCGGATTTGGCTACGGCAGGCGTGGACATCAGGGCTGCCGGCGGCTGAGTTGACGCCTTTGCCGCGCCGGCGCCAGTCGAGGCCTGCGCCTCGCGCAACTGACGCTCGAGATCGGAGCGGGTCTTGCCGCATGCATTGAGTTCGCCGGTCAGGCGATCGCTGTCGGCGCGCAGCTTGTCGCGCTCGCCGCGGGTGCGGTCGAGGTCGCCGCGCAGGCTGTCGAGCTCACCGCGCAGACGCCCCCAGATGAACCAGCCGACCAACACGCCTACCAGGAACGCCAGGATCACGTAGAAAAAAGTGCCCATTGTCTCTCTCCAGTCAGATCCGTCTGCCGGGGTCATGACCTTCGGCGCGGGACTACTCGATGATGGTTCCGCTGATACACGGAACAGCCGGCTTCGGTTCGAGCTGTCGGCGATCGGCTTTCCAGCCCATGGTCAACGGCCGTTGTCGCGTTCGCCCGAGCGCACGGCTGGCTGAGATTCCCTCGCCGATCCGCATGCGCTCCGGCTGAGCTTGGCGCGAAGGCTATCATAGAGCTTGCGGAAAGCTATCGGAAAACGTCCCGCGGAGAGTTCTTCAAGAACAAATATTTAGGGCAAGAATAGCCAAGCCAGACATGCATCCCGGCTAAACTGTTCTTGTCGGGCGAGAGACGTCTCAACCGTCGAGCGTTTCCAGTTCGTCGATCAGGCCGCTGATCACGCCGAGCCCGATCTGCCAGAAGGCGGGGTCGGTGGCGTCGAGACCGAAAGGCGCCAGAAGCTGCGAATGATGCTTGGTGCCGCCGGCACGCAGCATCTCGAAATATTTGTCCTGAAAGCCGCGCTCGGCATTCTGGTAGACCGCATAGAGCGAGTTCACCAGGCAGTCGCCGAACGCATAGGCATAGACGTAGAAGGGCGAGTGGATGAAATGGGGGATGTAGGTCCAGAACGCCTCGTAGCCTTCGCGCAGCTTGATCGCCGGCCCCAGGCTTTCGGCTTGAACCTCCAGCCAGAACTCACCGAGCCTGTCGGATGTCAATTCGCCGTTGCGGCGCTCGGCATGCACCTTGCGCTCGAATTCATAAAAGGCGATCTGGCGCACCACCGTGTTGATCATGTCCTCGACCTTCTGGGCGAGCATGGCCTTGCGCTCGCGCCGGTCGGTGGTCCGCTCGAGCAGCGAGCGGAAGGTCAGCATCTCACCGAAGACGGATGCCGTCTCCGCCAGCGTCAGCGGCGTCGAGGCCATCAGCGCGCCCTGGCCGGCGGCCAGCACCTGATGCACGCCGTGGCCGAGTTCATGCGCCAGCGTCATCACGTCGCGCGGCTTGCCCATGTAGTTGAGCAGCACATAGGGGTGGGCCGACGGCACGGTCGGGTGGGCAAAGGCGCCAGGCGACTTGCCCGGACGCACCGGCGCGTCGATCCAGTTGCGGTCGAAGAAGGTGCGCGCGATCTCGGCCATCTCGGGCGAGAAGCGATGATAGGCCGACAGCACCGTGTTCCTGGCCTCGTCCCAGCCGATCACCGCCTGCGGCGTCTCCGGCAACGGCGCGTTGCGGTCCCAGTGGTTCATCACCTCCATGCCGAGCCAGCGCGCCTTCATGGCGTAGTAGCGGTGCGACAGGCGCGGATAGGCCTCGCGCACGGCGGTGGCCAGCGCATCGACCACGCCGCGCTCGACGCGGTTGGCGAGATGGCGTGAATCGGCAATGTCCTCGAAGCCGCGCCAGCGGTCGGAAATCTCCTTGTCCTTGGCCAGCGTGTTGGTGATCAGCGTGAAGGTGCGCAGGTTCTTGCGGAAGGTGGTGGCCAGCGCCTCGGAGGCGCGCCGGCGGACCTCGCCGTCCGCATCCTGCAGGCGGTTGAGTGCCGGCTCAAGGGTCAGTTCCTCGCCGTCGATATCGAAGCGAAGATCGGTCATCGTCTCGTCGAACAGGCGATTCCAGGCGCCGCGTCCGGTGATCGATTTCTCGTGGAAAAGCTGCTCGACGCGATCCTCGAGCTGATAGGGCTTGTCCATGCGCAGATCGAGCACCCACGGGCGGTAATGCCCAAAGGCCGGGTCGCTGGCCAGTGCGCCTTCGATCGCCGCATCGTCGATCAGGTTCAGTTCGAGCGCGAAGAACAGCAGATGCGCGCTGGCGTCTGTCATCTTCTCCTGGATGTCGCCATAGAGCTTGGCGCGCTGCGGATCGGCGGTGTTGCCGGCATAGACGAGGCCGGCATAGGAGACGATGCGGCCGATCAGTTCCTCGAGCGCTTCGTAGGCGCCAAGGGCCTCGCCAAGCCGGCCGGCGGCGCCGCGCCCGGCCTCGGCTGCGAGCGTGCCCTTCCAGCGGGCCTCGAACGCGACGGCGTCGGCGGCTGCTTTGGCAATGTCGCGCTTCAGTTCCGGCGCGTCCATGCCGGCATAGAGATCGGCGAGGTTCCATTCCGGCAGATCGCCAAGCCCGGCCGCGCCCTGACCGGACGCTGGCGCCGCAATCCGCCGATCAAACATCATGCGCATCGAGATACCTTCTTTGAACCAACTGGCCTTCTTTGAACTGGCCGGCGTTGAAGCCCGTGGCCAGAATCAGGGGAGCCAGACTCAACGGGAATGGAAAAGCCGGTCAAATCCTAAGGAATTCGTTCACCGGGTTTTTTGAAACCTTATTTAGAACCCTGTGCCAAGATGATCCATGGGGAATTCGGGCGCGGGCAGACCAAGACAGTCATGACAGGTTCCATACTCATAGTCGATGACGATCCCGTGCAGCGCCGGCTGCTCGAGGCGGCGGTGACCCGGTTCGGCCACACGGCGATCGTCGTCGAAGGCGGTGCCGCCGGTCTCGAGGTTCTCGACGGGCCTGGCACCCGCGACGTATCGGTCGTGATCCTCGACCTTGTCATGCCCGGCATCGACGGCATCGGCGTGCTGAAGGCGATGCGCGAGCGCGACATCGGCGTGCCGGTCATCGTGCAGACCGCGCAGGGCGGCATCGAAACCGTGGTTTCGGCGATGCGTCATGGCGCTTTCGATTTCGTCGTCAAGCCGGCTTCGCCCGACAGGCTGCAGGCCTCGATCTCCAATGCGCTGAAGGTCGAGGCGGTCGAGGGCGAGGTCAAGCGCACGTCGCGCAAACGCGGCGGGCTGCTGACCTTCAAGGACATGATCACCCACAGTCCGGCCATGGACAAGGTGATCCGCCTCGGCCAGAAAGCGGCGGCCTCAAACATCCCGATCCTGATCGAGGGCGAATCCGGCGTCGGCAAGGAACTGGTGGCGCGTGCCATTCAGGGCAGCGGTGACCGCCGCTCGAAACCCTTCGTCACGGTCAATTGCGGCGCCATCCCCGACAATCTGGTGGAATCCATCCTGTTCGGCCATGAGAGAGGCTCGTTCACCGGCGCCACTGACAAGCACACAGGCAAATTCGTCGAGGCGCATTCCGGCACCCTGTTCCTGGACGAGATCGGCGACCTGCCGCTCGACGTGCAGGTCAAGCTGCTGCGCGCCGTCCAGGAGGGCGAGGTCGATCCCGTCGGCGGCCGCTCGACCGTCAAGGTCGACATCCGGCTGATTTCAGCGACGCACCGCAACCTGTTGCAGCAGGTCAAGGACGGCAAGTTCCGCGAAGACCTGTTCTACCGGTTGAATGTCTACCCGATCTTCGTGCCGCCGCTGCGCGACCGCCGCGAGGACATTCCCCATCTGGTCTCGCATTTCATGGAGAAGGTGGCGCCGGCCGACCCGCGTCACCGGCTGCAAGGCATTTCGGCGGCAGCGCTTGGCATTCTGCAGGCCTATGACTGGCCCGGCAACATCCGGCAGCTCGAAAACGCCGTCTTCCGTGCCTCGGTGCTGTGCGAAGGCGAGATGCTGACTGCCGATGATTTCCCGCAGATCCGGGCGCAGGTCGAAGGCACGGTCAATCTCGAAGCCGGCGACAGGTTCGAAGCAAGTGGCGCGGCGGGGCCCCGGGCCCC